>DATJAK010000328.1:0-32567 GCA_035516375.1 Bryobacteraceae bacterium | reverse complement strand
GAAAGCCCGTTGTTGTGCCGCACTCCCCAGATCGAGCCGGTTTGCGAATCAAAGGCGAGCTCGCCCACGCGGATATCGCGTAACAAGCGCTGTGCGTGATGCGTTTCCACGTCGTAGACATTCAGGTCGCGCCAGTCGTTGTTGTCGCTGGTGTAGTAAAGCTTGCGGCCGCGCGGATCCCAGGCGAGCGAGGTCACGTAATACAGACCCGGGCCTTTGATGTCTTTCAACTCCTCGATCTTTCCGGTGTCGAGATGAATGGCGGATACGTTCGCCATATGCGCCGGATAACGGGTTCCCGCGTAAATCACGTTTCGTTTTTCGTCGTAATACGCCCGCGACACCGAACCGAGCGCCCGCTCGGAAAGCCGGTCAATCTTCGTCAGCGGATATTTGCGAATGTCCTGGAGGTTTGCTTCCTGCCATTTGCGCTCATCGGCGATCCACTTCTGCCACGCCGTCTCCATTCCCATCCCATAGACTTGCGCAAACCTGGCCCCGAAGTAGCGCTTGGTGTTTTCCCCGCGCGTCACCCACTCCAGAAGCTTCCCCGGCCCATAGGTGTACGCAAGCCAGGTCATGAAGCGCGTGCCGTACAAATACGAATTGGCGCCGGTCTGAAAGTCTGCCGACGTGCCCTCCGACTCGAGGCCCACCACATCGTAGATATAGGCATCATCGCGGACCATGGTGCGAAACACCATTTCGTCATAACCGCCCATCGCCCGGCCCAGACCGCCCGACATCCAGGTCTCCATGAACGTCGCGATCCCCTCGTGGAACCAGCGCGTCGAATAGTGGCGGGGGCTGGTGAGCGAGCTGTAGAACATCGAGATCGGGTCCTGATCGTTGGGCGCGACTTTGCCGAAAAACAGCGAGCGAAAACGCCGGTCCATGCTGTTGGCGTTGTCGCCCATCACGATGTGGATCGACTCGTGATTCATGATCCAGGTCATGCGCTCATTGGCGGGCAACGTTTCGTAGGTGTAGCTGAATGGCGCGATCCCCACGCTGATGAAATTGGATGGCACAGTGCCGGCGGCACCGTGGCCGTAGTCGCCAAAATCTTCGAGCAGTACGCTCACCTTCCGCGAAGGAGTGAAGTGAAACAGGTTGCGTTCGAAGTTGAGTGCGTTTTCGTAGGAACGGATGAGGTGCGTGACCAGGTATTCGTGAGCGGGGCTATAGTACAGGACTTCGATGTGTTCCGAAGATTGGATGAAGATCCGCGGAAGCGCGTACCCGCGCCATGCGGCTAATAAAAGGAGAAGTCCCGCGCACCAGCGCGGGACTTGCCAACTTCGAAACGTTGCGATGGGACCCGAGACCTCTTCGCTCCTATTTACAGCATTTCTTCGCTTCTAAGGTTCAATGCTTGCAAGAACACCAGAAGGAGGCGGTGGTCAGCAGGGAAGCGAGGTTCGCATTCGAGGCCAGAGTGAGGAATTGTTGACTCTGCAGCAGATTGTTGAACGACTGATTGGTCGACAACTGATTGACTGCATTCTGAGCCGCCGATTGCGAGGCCGATGCCGAGTTCAACTGCAGCAGCAATTCATGCACATTTTGGTTGGCAGCATTGGTATTCGACGCCGACAGCACCTGCATCAAAAAGCCAGATTGCACCAGTGTATTAAAGCTAGCGTTGGTCACCATCGCCTGGAAATCCGAGTTGTTCGCCAACGCCTTAAATTCCTTGCTTTCGAGAATCGCCTTCACCGCAACCGGAGCCGCGCCGGGAGTAGCGGCGACGTCGGCCGCCTTCACTTCGCCATCTCGATATACATCGCGATGCCCGATGGCTCCCTGCGTCTTCTGGGAATTGATATACCCATTCGCAAAGTAGACTAAGATGCCTGCGGCGATCACACCGCTTCCGATCAGTACCGGGAATCTCAATCTGCGGGCCGTCTGAGTGCTCATTATTTCTCCTCTCCTCACAAGCCCCCGAAATCAACTTGCACGGGCCAGCTCCGAGGTTTCACGTTACCATACTGTGACACCATCTTCCGAAATGTTGCACGCCATCTTTCAACCCGGCTTATTTTTTTCAGGCTCAGGCCATATCGGGTCCAGGGAAGGTGAACGAGAGCGTATTGCGGTCCTGCTCCCGCCGGTAACTTAGCGAACCCACCAGATTCTTCACCAGAAAAACCCCCAAGCCTCCAATCGGGCGTTCCGACAAGGTCCCGCCCAGGGCTGGCGGGTCCGTCGCTAAAGGATTGAAAACATGGCCTTCATCCGAGATTTCGACGAACAGCCGCCCGGGCTCCGGTACGGCATAGCGTACCTCCGCGTTCCCCGTCCCAGGCTCATAGGCGTAGCGCGCGATGTTGACCAGGATCTCTTCCAGGACTAGGTCCAACCAGTCCAACGCTTGTGCCGCCACTCCCGCCGATTCCGCCCCGGTGCGCACGAAGCCGCGAAACGCCTCGAGCGAATCGACGCGTGCCGGCAAAACCAGGCGTTCGAAGGGCGCTTCCATCAGAGGGTGGCGAGGGCCTTGGGCACGTCGTCGTAGACCTGGAAGAGGCTCAAGAGCCGGGTCATCTCAAAGACTTGCCGCGGCAAGCCGTGCAACCCGCACAGAATCAAGCCGCCCGAGAGCGACTGCAATTTTTGCGCAACCGCCAGGAAGGCGCGCAACCCCATGCTGCTCACGTATTGCAAACCATCCAGGTCGGCGATCAGATGCCGGGAGCCTTGGGCGATCCACCGGTCGCAGGCCTTTTGAAACTCGTCGGCGTTCTCGGCGTCCATGCGGCCCACCACTTTCAGCACAATCGCCTTCTCCAGTTCCGTGGGTTCGATGTTCATGTTGGTATCGGGTGGTTACCCATCTTACCGCGTCTAAGCCCCGGTTTTACCTATGTTAAGATGACTCCATTGTGGGGGCGCAACCGAGCTGGGGGCATTCCGTGACGGTTTCCGACGAGGTCCTCGAAAAGCTGCGGCCCAAAGTGTCCTTAAAGGTCAGCTATGAGGTTGGTTTCTTCTGCCCCGATATCGACGACCTGGTGCAGGAGACCCTGACCCGCTTCCTGGTTGCCGTTCAAAAAGAGACCGTGCGGAACACGGAGTCCTTAGGCCCCTTTCTCAATGGCATCTGCCGCAACGTCATCCTGGAGTATTGGCGCCGGTCGACGCGGGAAGCGCCCATGCCTGAAACAGTACCGGAGCCGCCGGCCAAGGGAATACCGGACGCCGGTTTGCTGGAACTGCGCCAGGCCATCGCGGAAGGCATGTCGCAACTGAGCAGCCGCGACCGCCAGATCCTTACTGCGTTCTATCTCGAAGAAAAGACAAAGGATGAGATCCTGAACATGACCGGAATGAGCGACGAGAACTTCCGCGTCGTGCTCTGCCGGGCCAAAGAAAGATTTCGCAGTATTTATCAGCAGCAGGCGAAACATCGGGGCGGTTCGCGTCACTTGGTAGTATGAGCATGGATTTGCATCGGGACCCAGTTCACCGGGAAGAGCTGATCCGAGGCTACCTGAGCCGTAGACTCAGCCCCGAACTGACAGAAGCCTTCGAGTCGCACTATCTTGGCTGCGATGAATGCTTCGAAGAGACGCAGGCAACCCGTCTGCTCATCCGCGCTCTGGGCGAACCGGTGGTGGAGCGCCAGCGCATCAATGACGTCACCGTCATCCGGTTCCAGCCGAACGCACGGTTGCAGGCAGCGTCGCTCGAACTGAAGGAGTTGGTCAACGCGGTACGCCTTGAAAACGACAGGAAAGTGTTGATCGACCTCAGCCGGGTGAGCCGGATCGACAGCACCGGTCTGGGCGTGCTGATGAACTGCTACGCGCACGCTGTCAAGAATTCGGGAGTGTTGAAACTTCTCCACCCCGATGCCCCCGTGAAGCGCATCTTGAGCATGACGAAGATCGATTCGGTGGTCGAAACGTTCGCCGACGAAGCATCGGCTATTGAGAGCTTCAGCGCGGTTCCATCGTAAGAGCCTACACAGGCCAGGAGGCCTGTGCTACAAGTGGCACCGGCCTCCCGGCCGGTGTTTTTTGTTTACTCCAGCGCGAACACCCAGACCGCGCCCCCCTCGGGCACTTCCGGATACTCGCCAGGAAATAGACGGTCCAGGTTTCCCTGCATGCCGCGCGCATCGCCGCCCCATCCGGCGTGCACGGCTATATACTGTTTGCCATCGATGGCGAACGAAGCGGGCGGCGCCAGGATTCCCGAGTTAGTCGGAAACTCCCATAGCAGCTTGCCGCTCGCGGCGTCGAATGCGTGGATATGGCGATCGTTGGTGCCGCCGCTGAAAACCACGCCACCGCCGGTTGCCAGCACAGCGCCCCAGTTTTCCGACTTCGCGTAGGGATGCGTCCAGGCGCGTTGTCCGGTATCGACATTCCATGCCTGCATTTCGCCAATGTGGTTCGCGCCCGGCTGGATCGTCATCCGCATGTTCGATGCGCCCACGAATCCCTTGCCGGGCGAGTATTCGACTTCGACGCCGGTATCGGTCTGACACAAGTTCTCGTTGGCGGGGATGTAGATCATGCGGGTCTTCGGGCTGAAGGCGATCGGCGGCCAGTTCTTGCCTCCCCAGAGCGACGGACAATACGTGGCTTCTTTGCCGGTACCGGGCTTATGAGCTTCGTCCACTTCCGCGCGTCCGGTTTCCGGGTCGAGCCGCTTGAAGACGTTTTGCGTGACGAACGGCTTGCCGTCAATGAAATGAATGCGTCCATCGGTGCGCTCGAGGAAACGGAGGTAGCCGTCGCGCGCCACGTCGATGAGGCCCTTGATGGTGCGGCCGCCACGCTGGAAATCGACCAGGATCGGCGGCGAGACCTCGTCCCAATCCCACGAATCATTGGGGTGGTATTGGAAGTAGCCTTTGATCTTGCCGGTGGCGACATCGAGCGCCAGTACGGACGCCGTATAGAGGTTATCGCCGGGACGCTTGTCGCCCATCCACGGGCCGCCGTTGCCGGTTCCCCAGTAGGCCAGGTTGGTCTCGGGATCGTAGTTTCCGGTTACCCAAACCGGACCGCCGCCGGTCTTCCACTGGTCGCCCTTCGGCCAGGTTTCGCTGCCGGGCTCGCCAGGCGCGGGGATGGTGAACGTCCGCCAAAGCTCCTTGCCGCTATCGGGATCGAAAGCCGCAACGAAGCCGCGGACCCCGAACTCTCCACCGGAGCAACCCACCATGACCTTGTTGTTGGCAACCAGCGGCGCAAGCGAAATGTAATAGCCGGAGTGATTATCGGCCACGGTGGTGGCCCACACTTCCTTGCCCGTCTTCACATCGAGGGCAACCAACACGGCTTCCCCGGCCGCGAACAGAACCTTGTCGCCGTACAGCGCGACGCCGCGGCTGGTGTCATGCGGCACCTGTGCTCCCGCGGGCCGCGGCCTGTGGTATCGCCATAGAAGATTGCCGCTCTTGGCATCGATGGCGATCACCTGGTTGTTGGGCGTCGAGACGAACAGGACGCCGTTGTTGATCACTGGCGCCGCTTCGTGGACCTTGGTTTCTCCGGTAGAAAAGACCCAGACCGGCTTGAGCCGCGCGGCGTTGTCGGGCGTGATCTGATCGAGCGGGCTGTAGCCCCAGCCGTTGTAGGTGCGGCGAATCATCAGCCAGTTGTTATCTTCGGGATTCAGCAGCCGCGCGGCCGTCACCGGCTGGTAGTTGCGCAGGATCTGCGGCACCGGCACATCCACCGGCGGACCGCCCGGTTGCGCAAACGCCAGCGCGAATCCTCCGGTCATGAAGGCAGCACACCAGCGGCTGAGATGGGGCATTTTGACGAGTCTCCTTGGTCCGTCATCATACACCAGTCAAGGCGGCACAGATCTGTGCCGATTTCAGGCGAATCGAAAGGACTTAGCTCAGAACGGCGGACCAACTTGGTCCAGACCCCGTGGGACAGGCCATCGTTCTTCAGTGGCCAGTCATCTTGATGGACGGCAAGGCAGGCGACAGAAAACGATCGCCTGCCCCACCAAGACTGGCTTCAAAACGCAGATCAAACTGATCCGCAGGCATTGCCAGTTCAGCCGGGACCCACGCATCTCTTCGACCCACGCACGGCTGCCCGAACCGCCATGGCCGCGCAGATCGCCGAGCCGCCCCCACCGAGCGCCATGAGAAAGGAGTGCCTTGCGAGCAGCAGTTCGTGCGCTAAGAATGCCAGGCAAAAAGCAGCGCACACCGTCCATTGAACCCACGCTTCCCAGCGATGTTGAGGCACGAATAGGATTGGTAGCGCTAACAAGACCACGAAAACGAATGTCCAGCGAGCCAGGGGCGCTCGCCAACTCTGGACGGCAAGGGAACGCAAAGCGTCGCGATCCCTCGTGTTCTCCTGATCGGTACTTGGGTGTTCGCGCGGTTTCCACTCGCGAGCCAGTCGCTCGGCCTCGGCGATCTGTTCCGGGGTCATTTCCTTGGCGACGAGATTTCGTCCGCTGATGCTGTTTTCCTTTAGCTCTCCAGTGGCGCTTGCGGCGGCGAGACTCATCCACATGTGTGCCTGCACGTAATCCCGCGGCACCCCTTGGGCGCGGTAATAGAGGAAGGCCAGGTCGAACTGAGCCTTCTCGTAACCTTGGTCGGCGGCTTTGCGATACCAGCGAACGGCCTCGCCGTAGTTTTGCGGCAGCACTTCACCGTAGCGATATTCGTAACCGAGGACGTATTGAGCCAACACATATCCCTGGTCGGCGGCCTTGCGACACCAGCGGATACCCTCGGCGTTATTCCTCCAGACGCCTTTGCCGTGACGATACATGTAGCCGAGCCCATATTGCGCACTCGCGTCACCTTGCTCGGCAGCCTTGCGGAACCAGCGGACGGCCTCGGCGTCGTCCTTCGCCACTCCCTCGCCATGGCGATACATGTTGCCTAGAGCGTATTGAGCATGGGCGTCGCCCTGGTCGGCGGCTTTGCGGTACCAACGCACGGCCTCGAAGGAATCCTTCGGGACGCCGCGGCCGTCGGCGTAACAATAGCCGAGGTAGAGTTGAGCCCACGCGTCGCCTTTCGCGGCCGCCTTGCGAAACCAACGTACAGCTTCGGCATAGTTCTGTGGCAGCCCTAGGCCAGAGTGGTACATCAAGCCGATTGCGTATTCACCACTCGCGTCCCCCTGGTCGGCGGCTTTGCGATACCACTGGAGAGCTTCGGCGTAGTCTTGTTGCACCCCTTGGCCTTCGGCATAACTCGTGCCCAAACTTGCTTGCGCTTTCGCGAATCCTTGCTCGGCGGCCTTCCGAAACCAGCGGACAGCCTCAGCGAAGTCCTGTGGCACTCCTTGACCGTGGGCGTAACTGTAGCCGAGGCCGTGCTGTGCTTTCGCATCTCCCTGCTCGGCGGCTTTGTGGAACCACCGGGCCGCCTCGGCATAGTCCCTGGGCACTCCCAGGCCGCGTTCGTAACTGACACCCAGGCGGTATTGAGCTTGGGCGTCTCCCCGCTCGGCGCGCGAGCGGTATCCCTGCGCAGCTTGAGCCAGCTTACGCTCTGCGGCATTCTTTTGGTAGAGCGGCCAAAAGAGCGCCGCGCCGATAACGGCCACGCACGTTACGGGTACTGCTATTTTCCAGAACGACGCCATTCACCCACCGGTAAACAATTGTTTGCTTCGGTGAGCATGCAATTCAAGTTGTCGTAGGTAAACGCGTAGGACAGGCCGTCGTTTTTTGCGGCCTGTCATCTTGACGGGGGAAGGCAGACGGCACAAACTGACCGTCTGCCCTACCAAGACTCAAGACCTACCCGTGGCGGATCACCAGCACATCGCCATCCTTTACGATGTACTCTTTGCCCTCCAATCGCAGCAGGCCTTTCTCGCGCACGCCCGGATATCCGCCCAGATCTACCAGCGACTTCCAGTTCACCACTTCCGCGCGGATGAATTTCTTTTCGAAATCGGAGTGGATGGCACCGGCCGCTTTGACAGCGGTGCTGTGCATCGGAATTGTCCAGGCGCGTACTTCGGTTTCACCGGCGGTTAAGAAACTCATCAGCCCCAGCAGCGCATAGGTCGCGGAGATCAACCGCTCCAGGCCCGATTCTGTTAGCCCGTAACTAGCGAGGTAATCGCGCTGTTCCTCCGGGGCAAGCTCGGCCAGCTCGGCTTCGATCTTGCCGCACACCGCGGCCACCGACGTATGCTTGCGGCCGGCCAGCGGGCCTTCTCGGTATTCCTTCTCGCGCTCGTGCAGTTTTCCGGCATCGGATTCGCCCAGGTTCAGCACGTACAGCATCGCTTTCTGCGAGAGGAACTGGAACCCGCGGATGCGCTTTTCGGCGTCGGCATCGAGCTCCATCTCGCGCAATGGCCGATTTTCTTCGAGCATGGTCTTGCATTTCTGGAGCAAATCGAATTCGTGATCGAGCTCCGGGTTCTTGATCTTCTTGCGGTCTTTGTCGAGCCGCTCCAGGCGCTTCTCCACCACCACCAGGTCGCTGAGGATCAACTCGGTTTCCACGTCTTCCAGGTCGCGCACCGGATCGACCGAGCCTTTCTCATGTGGAACGGTTTCGTCCGCGAACAGGCGCAGCACGTGGGCGAAGGCGTCCACCACGCGCAGGCTGGCCAGGTAACTCGGGTCGCGCAGGTTCTCTTTGGAAATGGCCGGCATGTCGGCGTATTCCACCGTGGCGTGCGTAATCTTGGGCGGCTCGTATAGGCGCGCGAGTTCGTCCACGCGCGCATCGGGAACCCGGGCGATGCCCACGCGCGCAGTGGTCGAGCCGATGTGCGTCTCTTGATGCACGCCGGTCAGGATGGTGAATAACGAGGTCTTGCCGACCATCGGCAGGCCGATAATAGCTGTCTTCATAAAAGGAGCGATTTACAGCGGAACTTCCACCTGGCTGAGGATGTCTTCGATAATGCGCTCGGCGCTGTCGGTGCGGCGCGGCACCAGCGTGGTGCGCGTGTTGATCACCACGCGGTGGGCGAAGATGGGAGCGGCCAGCCGCTTCACATCATCCGGGATCGCGAAGTCGCGGCCTTCGAGCAACGCCAGCGCCTGCACCGCGCGGAACAGAGCCTGCGACCCGCGCGGACTTACACCCAGCGCTAGCGCTTCATGGCAGCGTGTCTTCTCCACAATCGCGAGCATGTAATCCACCAGCGACTCTTCCACTTTCACCGTGTGGACTTCGTCCTGCAGCCGAACCATATCTTCGCCGGAGAGCGAGCACGCCGTCACTTCCGGAAGCCCCCGCTCCGCATTCCGCAGGATCTGGCGTTCGGCCGCCATGTCGGGGTAGCCAACTCTCAGGCGCATCAGGAAACGATCGAGCTGCGACTCGGGCAGCGGGTACGTGCCGTGATGCTCCACCGGATTCTGTGTGGCGATCACCATAAACGGCCGCGGCAGCGAGTGCGGCTTGCCGTCGATCGAAACCTGGGTCTCGTTCATCGCTTCGAGCAGCGCCGATTGCGTTTTGGGCGTGGTGCGATTAATTTCGTCGGCCAGCAGGAAGTTGGTGAAGATCGGTCCCGGCTTGAATTCAAATGCCTCCGAATGGGCGTTATAGATGGTGACGCCGAGCACGTCGCTGGGCAACATGTCGCTGGTGAATTGCAGCCGGTGAAACCGGCACGAAACCGAGCGAGCCAAGGCCTGCGCCAAAGTGGTCTTGCCGACGCCGGGCACATCCTCAATCAGGAGGTGTCCGCGGGCGAGCACGCAGACGAGTGACAGCCGTATTACCTCGGGCTTCCCACGGATGGCCGATCCAACGGACGCTTCCAACTCGGCGAGCTTGGCCAGGGTTTGGGAGGAAAATCCGGCCGGCGGGGCAGCGGTCGATTCCCGCGGGGACATCACGCCTTTCATGATACCTAAAGCGGGGCTGGCGCTTAGTACTACTGGATCGTCGCCGTGGCCGACTGCGAAGTGCCGTTGGAATTGGTCATCGTTACCGTTACAGAGGTAATGCTTCCGCCGCCGGTCACATTGAACGGTTGCGTGTAGACGAACTGGCTGCCGGTCGATCCGGGAAAGGCGCTCTGGTAAAACGTGCTGAACAGAGACCCTACCTGGACGGTCAGGCTGCTGGTCTGCAAGTTCGTGCCCGAGCCGGCCGTGAACTGGAACGTGGCCTGGGTCATATCGAGCGTGGTGCTAAAGCCCGTGACGGTGACGGTGAATCCGGTCGACGTGTGAGCGGCCGTCACCGAAATCGTGGGCGGAGCCGCCGGAATCGTGATTTGTTCGGTCGCTACCGGGTTCGTAGGTGCGCCCGTGATATTGGCGGCGATCGTGATGGTGCCCGCCACAGTTCCGGTTTGGAGCGCCGGCGTGCCTATTGTGAAAGTCGCGGCGGTTAACGTGGCCGGCACACTAAACCCCACGCAGCGAGGAGCGGGTGGGCAATCGCTCTTAGCAAATTGCACTTCTGGGTTATCGCCGCCGCCCGAACTGGCTTTGAACCCTAAAGTCAGTGTTCCGTTAATCGGTTCGGGGTAGCCGCCGCTCAGGCTCACTTGCAACAATGGCTGCTGGTTGGGACCGGCGCCGCTCCCTCCGGTAATGGTCACGGTGGGCACTGGCGGCAAGCTGAAGGTCACGGTATAAGTGGCGCTCTTGCTGCCACCCGCGCTGTCGGTTACGTTGACCGTGACGGTCTGGCTCCCGGTGACGGTGGGAGTCCCCGAAATCGCGCCGCTGGCCGGATCGATCGCCAGGTTCGCGGGAAGCGTGCCGCTGAACATGAGCGGCGCCGAGCCGCAGGTGGCTACGACGCTGGCCGAGTAGGGCGAACCGGTCGTTCCGTTGGGCAGCGCTTGCGTGGTGATGGCGAGTCCCGATGCCGCTTGAATCGTAAGCTGCTTGCTCACCGTGGCCTTTTGCGAATCGGTCACCTGTATCGTGACGGTGAGACTACCGGCCGTTTGCGGTGCGCCGGTGAGCGCGCCGCTGGCCGGATCGATCGCCAGATTGGGAGGAAGCGAGCCGCTGAATGTGTACGGTGGCGCGCCGCCCGAGGCCATTACGCTGGTCGAATATGCCGCACAGGCTGTCCCGCCGGGAAGTGTCTGGGTGGTGATGGTGAGCGGGCCGGGCGCAACCGTGATGGTGATCGTGCCGCGCGCCGACGACCAATCGGCATCACCGCTGTAAACGACAGTGACCTGGTGTGTTCCAGACGTCAACGGTCCCAAGCTGGCGCTCGCCGCGCCTGAGGAAACCGAAGCTGTGCCTAGCTGGGTGAGCCCTTCCGTGAACGTTACTTGCCCGGTAGGTCCGGGCAGCCCCGTGGGCGGTTGCGGTCCGAGCTGGGCGGTGACGGTGAGGGTCTGGTTGGATAAAGGCGCTGAGGGGGAACTGGACAGAGTGAGCGTGGTAGGAATTCGATTCACCACTTGCCCGAAATTTTCGCCCGCAGACGGAAATTCGCTGTCGCCGCTATAGGTGGCGTTGATGGTATGCGACCCAACGGTCAGGGTGGAAGTGGTGTACGTCGCCTGCCCCAATGTGAGCGGAATGGGTGAACCCAGAGGCGTTGTGCCATCGGCGAATTGAATCGTGCCGGTGGGCGGCGAAATCCCATTCATGACCGCGAGAGACGCAGTGAACGTGACGGATTGCCCGATGGTGGACGGGTTTAGGCCGCTCGAAATGGTTACTACGCTGGTAGGAGCGGGCCCCACGCGTATGGCGCGGGAGGTGCTGGCAACGAAGTTGATGTCACCCGAGTAATCTGCGGTAACGAATCCCAAGAGACCAGAAACACTCACCGAGACTTGGCCGTTCGACAGAGTCCCGGATCCGATGGAGGTTCCATTGTTGAAGAAACTCACGGTACCGGTAGGGGCAACGGGAGTGCCTGATCCAGGCGCCACCACGGTAACGGTGGCGGTGAGCGAGCTCCCGTTAGTGGCGGCGGTCAGACTGGTGGTGGTGTTTGCCTGGTTGACGGTGACATTCACCGTTGGTGACGTCGCCGTATTGTAGTTGTTCTGAATGCATTGGCGTGGCGACAGGCCGCCATTCCCGAATCGGATCCCGCAGCTCTGGAAGTCTCCGGAGTACGCTACACCGACGGTATGGATTCCAGGCGAACCGAAGAGAACCGTTGGGCCAGGAATGCCATTGGTCGAATCGGGTATGGGGATCGTGGCATTGCCGTTGACGTCCAAATCATACACGTTACCCCACATCTCGCCATCAACTTCCAGTTCGATGGCGCCCGTGCCGGCTCCACAGATACCCGACACATTCACAGACACTGAAGCGTTCTGCCCCCAAAATAACGGGGACGGGTTGACCGTTACCGTGAAAACCGCATCGGGGAGTGGGGCCGAGGGGTTGCCGCTGCAGTTTTGTGCCAGAAGCTGTGGCACCATCGCCGTCATCGTCGCAATCCAGAATGCGGCACGTCGCAAGGGAGTCCTCCTGTGGCGTTCAACCCGGCCGATCAAAATCAGAGAACAATTGTACTCCGGAAGTCAGCAGTTTACGGGCAAGTTTTAGGACTATCTTCGAGCCCCTTGCGAGGTACCGTTACGGAAGTCCTGGGGTCTTAAGGGTAGGTTTATTCAGCGCGCTTCTCGCGCGCGAAGTAAAGGGCCACGGCGCGATCGATGTTGGCTTTGCTCATGCGCACGGGACGGCCTTCGTATTCGCTGATGGCCTTGACCAGGCGATACACGTCCATGGGGTAACAGGCACGCAAGAACTTGGTGCCGGCAGCCTGGCAGCGCTCGCGCAGATACTGGGCGGCGCCGGCCTCGTAGGGGGCCTCGGCGTTGTGCATGGCGCGGTGGAAGATTTGATCGAACACCTCGGCCGTCACGCTCTCCACCATTACCTTGGTCTGAATGCGCCGCAGGAAGGCTTCGTCGGCGAGGTCGTGCGGGTCGAGGTTTGTGGAAAAAACCACCATCATCTCGAAAGGAACCTGGAACTTCATTCCGGAGGCCAGGGTCAGGTAGTCCACCCGGCGGTCGAGAGGCACGATCCAACGGTTCAGCAGTTCGCGTGGAGAGAGCACCTGGCGGCCGAAATCGTCGATGATGAGGACGCCATTATTGGCCTTCATTTGACACGGCGCGATGAAGACCTTGGTCGAGTCGTCCAAGCGCAACTCCAGCATGCTGGCGGAGAGCTCGCCACCCACGGTGATGCAAGGCCGTTCGCAGACGACCCAGCGCGGGTCCAGATGATCATCGTTCGAGGGGACCGTCTTGTGCACTACCGGATCGAACAGCGCGACGATGTGCCCATCCACTTCGACCGCGTACGGAATCACAACCGTATCCTGGTAGATCCGCAGGATTCGTTCCGCGATACTGGTCTTGCCGTTACCCGTTCCGCCGTACAGGAATAGAGATTGATGTCCAATGAGGGACGGGCCGAGCTGATCGAGAAGGCTGTCGGGGAGCACCAGATCACTAAATGCGGCGCGCAGGCTCTCGCGGCTGAGGCGAATTTGAGCGGACTGGGCCTGCACCACCTTGTGATAGTCCTGGATCGAAACCGGAGCCGGTCCAACGTACTGGCAGATTTCATTGCGGTTGGACGCCAGCGCCCGGCCCTGCGTGGTGAGCATGAAAGAGTAGTCGTTGCCGATCATCCCCTTCACTTCCAGGAGCTGCTGCTGGCGGAACTGGTGGAACATGGCTTCGAGCACCGGGAAGGAGAGCTTCAACGACTTGTTCAACGCTGCCAGATTGGCGGAACCGTGCAGCCACACGTAGCGCAGGATGAGGTCGGAGACCATGGAGCGCGGAATGCCCAGGTCATCCACCTTATCGGGCAAAGCTGGCCGCGAGGTGTGTTTGACGGTCGGTGGTACGATGCCGGCGGGCGCAGTCATACTCGCGCTTTGGACTATACAACAGCGCGTCGAGAAGAGTCACGATAACCGGGGTTATGTTCACTTTGGGTAATTACCGGAGCGCGAAAGCTCCGCTCCCTGCGGTCGCGGCGCGGTAACCGGTCGCGGTTCGGTAACGCTGGTTTCGCCTCACCGCGCTTTCACCAACTTGTCATAGACCTGGCGCTTGGAAAGCCCACGCTGGCGGGCCACCTGTTTGATCGCGTCCATGCGCGGCGTGCCGTTGCGCAGCAGGACTTCTACGGCTTCCTCGATGGGGGTCGCGTCGGCCGGCGCCTCCGTGGCTTTCCCGATGAGCACCGTGCATTCGCCCTTAATTGCGATACGCGCGGTCAATTGCGTGCGCAGTTCGCTGGGCGTGCCGCGCAGAAACTCTTCGTGGATCTTGGTGAGTTCGCGGGCGATCACCACAGGCCGAGGCCCGAGTACCTCTTCGATGGCTTCGAGCGCTTCCAGAATCCGGTGCGGCGCCTCAAAAAAGATGAGCGTGGCCGGCTCGTTCGCCAGAGCCTCCAAGGCTTTCCGGCGCTGGCCTGGCTTAGCCGGCAAAAAACCGCCAAAATGAAACGCGTCCGTGGGCAAGCCGGAGGCCGCGAGCGCGGCGAGCGCGGCCGAGGGCCCGGGAATCGGCTCGACCACGATTCCCGCATCCACTGCCGCTTTGACCAGGCGATATCCGGGGTCGGAAACCAGCGGCATGCCGGCGTCGGAGACGAGCGCGATCACTTCGCCGCCCAGCAGCCGCCCGGCCAGTTCCGCGCTGCGCTCGGCCTCATTGTGCTCGTGGTAGCTGACGGTAGGTTTTCGGATGCCATAGTGGTCCAGAAGCTTGCGGGTTTGGCGGGTGTCTTCGCAGGCGATCGCGTCCGCTTCACCCAATACCCGGACGGCACGGTAGGTGATGTCCTCCAGATTGCCAATGGGGGTGGCGACCACATAGAGGCGGCCGGGCATGGCTATACGCCGGTCCCCGCGGCGCCGCCCGCGTAGCGCCGCTGCCATTCTTCGCGCGTCGAAAAGCTGTTGCGGTCCAGAGCGCGGTCGATGGCCAGGATCCCATCGAGATGATCCATTTCGTGCTGAACCAATTCCGAAATAGGGCCGGCTGCTTCGAAGGTGTGCGCCTCGCCGC
This sequence comes from Bryobacteraceae bacterium, assembly GCA_035516375.1. Lineage (GTDB taxonomy): Bacteria > Acidobacteriota > Terriglobia > Bryobacterales > Bryobacteraceae > PSRJ01. The sequence goes on along the minus strand of DATJAK010000328.1, from coordinate 17,598 downwards.
TCTGGTCGCTGTACTGGATGAGCACCTTCTCCGAGCGTTCCACGCATACCATTAGATGGGGAAAGGAAAAGCAGTCGTCCCAAAGGCGAAATTTTTCCGGGCTCTGCCACAGGTACTGGGGATTGCGCAGGCGGTAGGCGCGGCCATCGAACTCGATATAGATTAAGCGCCTCGGCTCGCCAATCTGCACGGCGCTGATGCCGCGCCCGAACCCGTGAGCGCGCCGGAATTCGGCGAGCGTGTCGCGCAGGTCCTGGAAAATCGCATCCGTCTCGGGCGAGGCGGAAACCGGAGCGGAAACGGTACGCAGCATCGGGTCGCCGAGTTGGAGGATGCGGCGGGCGGCCATGCTACTGAAGATATCAGGTGAAGGGTGGACGTGCGCTCGGCGTGCGGCCCGCGGCATCCCGCCGCCCGCGGTAGCCTGTAGATTCATGACAACGCGCAAAGATCCGGCGCGGATTGCGCTGGCGGTCCTGGCCTACGCGGTGATGTATTATGCCATCGCCGGCTACTTATTTGAGCCGCTTCTGTACTGGGTGGGCGGCCTGCTAATGGCTGGTACGGTCGGTCGCCTGCTGGCGGCAGGGTTCGCCAACTGGCTCGCGTTGCGCATCTTCGAAAACCGTACCTTGCTCGCCGTTGGCCTGCCGCTCAATCGCGGGGCCGTCGAGAACCTGGGTTTCGGCCTGCTCGGCGGGATGGGAGCGGCCTGTCTGGTGCTGGCCCCGCCGCTCCTGGTGGGCGCAGCTCATTTGACGAGCAGCGCCGAACCAGCTTCCCCTGGCACTCTTCCTTTCATTACACTGCTGCTCATTGCCGGCGCCGTGGCCGAGGAGATGCTCTTCCGCGGGTATGGCTTCCAAATCCTGCTCGCCGCTCTAGGGCCTTGGGCCACCATCCTGCCGGTGAGCATCCTATTTGCCGCATTACACGGAGGAAACCTGAACGCAACGTGGCCCGGACTGGTGAACACTGCCGGGTTCGGGGTGCTTTTTGGCTATGCGTTTCTGCGCAGCCGGGATCTGTGGTTACCAATCGGCCTGCACTTCGGGTGGAATTTTGCGCTCCCGCTGTTTGGGGCCAATTTAAGTGGGTTTACAATGAGGGTGACGGGCCACGACATGGCGTGGACCGCCGGCAAGCTTTGGAGCGGCGGCGATTACGGCCCGGAAGCGAGCATTCTGACTTCCGCCGTATTGGTCGTCCTTTTCGTCTATGTCTGGAAGGCTCCACTCCGCCGGCAGCACTCCGCGCTCGTCGACCCGCCCACAGAGAACGCCTGATGCGAGTTCGTGCCACTCTCGCCATTCTCGGTTTGCTGCCTTCGATTTCCCTGGCCAGCAACAATCTGACGGTGGAAGACCGGATTGAGCTGACCCGCGGCCTGATGTCGGAGTTCGCCAATGTGAAGGTACTGCTGCCGCGCTCTAAGAAGCCGCTCGATTTCGACGTGAATGGGACCTGGGACAAGAAGGCGTGGGAGGAGGCTGCCAAGCAATTCGGCGCCGCCGCACGCAACGGCGACCAGATCCAGATCACACGGATCGCCATTCAAGACGATGCGATCGTCTTCGAAATCAACGGGGGAATCAAGAGCGGCAGGAAGTGGTATGACGGGATACAGGTGGGAGTCGGGACCACGAATCCGGTTCCGCACGGCGATCGCACCGGCTCGGCCGGCACCTACATCGCGCTGGAGTTTCATAAGCCGCTGGACCCGATCAAATCGGCCGAGGTCAAGAAAATACTAGCCCCGATTTTCGACTTCGACCGCCACAGCGCCACCGAATTGTATGTCGATACGCTGCCGCCCGAAGTCAAGCAGGCCATTTCGGAAAAACGCGTGACGGTGGGGATGACGCACGAGCAGGTGCTGCTGGCCGTGGGGCGGCCGACGCACAAATCGCGCGAGACGGACAAGGAAGGCAACGAAGAAGAGGATTGGGTGTTTGGCCAGCCTCCGGGGAAAATCTCGTTCGTGACGTTCCATGGCGACAAAGTGGTCAAGGTCAAGGACGAGTACGCCGGCCTGGGAACGGAAGTGGCCGATCCTAAGGTGCCTCGCTAAGCACGTCGTCCAGGATTTTCACGGCTTCATCCATTTGCTCCAGTTGAATGATGTATGGCGGCAGGAGCCGCAGGACGGTTTCCTGCGTGCAGTTCACCAGGAGCCCCCGCTCGAGCGCGGCGTCCACGTAAGGCCGCCCCGGGCGGGCAAGCTGGATGCCGTACATCAGCCCTTTGGAGCGGATCTCGCGAATTACACCGTGGCGTTCGCGGAGGCCATCGAGACGCTGGCGCATCTGGTTCGACAGTTCGCAGATGCGCGGCAGAGCTTCATCGAGCAGCGACAGAAATTCGAGCGCCACCCGGCAGGCGAGCGGACCACCGCCGAACGTGGTTCCGTGCGAATGCGGCGGCAAGAATTGCGCTGCCGGCTCGGTGAACAGAGTAGCCCCAAGCGGCAAGCCCGCCGCCAGAGGCTTGGCGGTAACCACAATATCGGGACGAATCATGGCCCATTGATACGCGAAGTACTTGCCGGTGCGGCCTAGTCCGCATTGGGTTTCGTCAGCCACCAGCCAGGCGCCGGCTCGTTCGGTCAACTCGCGCGCTTGTTGGAGCAAGCCGGTTTCGAGCGGATAGATTCCTCCTTCGCCCAGCACCGGTTCGAGCACCACGGCAGCTGTCTGCTCGTTGACTGCAGCGCGCAGGGCGCCGTGATCGTTCGGTTCGATGAAATCGACTTCCACGCCGAACGGTTCGAAGCGATGCTGTAACGCCGGCTGTCCCGTGACGGCGAGCGCGCCCAGGGTTCGGCCATGAAACGAGCCGCGGAGGGCCACCAAGCGAGCCGGGCGGGGATAAGCGCGCGCCCGCACGGCTTTGAGCGCAGCTTCCATGGCCTCGGTACCACTGTTGCTGAAGAAGGCCCGGTCGAGCCCGCTGAGGTGGCACAGCCGTTCCGCCAGCATTCCCTGGTGCCGGTGGAACACCAGGTTCGAAGTGTGGACGCACCGCGCGGCCTGCTTCACGATTGCCGCCGTGATGCGCGGATGCGCGTAGCCGAATGCGTTGACGCCGAGCCCGGTAATCATGTCCAGATAACGCTTGCCATCGGCCGCGGTCACATAGCAGCCTTCTCCGGAATCGACCATGAGCGAGTAGCGGTCATAGTTTTCGAGCAGATATTTTTCCCTCATGGGGCCAGCGTACGGTGGTGCGGTCCATATGTCCAATATCGGAAATTGTGGATCTTGATATGATTTCCATATGGATCTCAGGCGGCTGCGCTACTTCCTCGCGGTGGCCGAGGAGTTGCATTTCGGGCGCGCGGCGGAGCGCGTTGGAATTGCGCAGCCGCCGCTCACGCAGCAGATTCACAAACTCGAAAGCGAGCTGGGCTGCCCGTTATTCGTGCGCGGGCGCAAGACGGTGTTGACGGAAGCGGGCAACACTCTACTCGAGCAGGCGCGGCGGATTCTGGAGCAGGCGGAGCGCGCGGCCGAAATGACGCGGCGTGCCGCCCGCGGCGAGCAGGGGCAACTCGTAGTCGGCGCGCCGCCCTCGGTGATGTTGTCGGCGCTGCCGGCGGTGATTCGCAAGTACCGTCAGGAGTTTCCGGCGGTGCAGTTCACGTTGCGGGAACTTTCCACCAGCGCTATCGAGAACGCGCTGCGCGCGGGCGAGATCGACGTCGGCTTTCTGCGCGAAACCAGGCCGGAGCCGCCGCTCGAATCGCAAATTCTGTTCGAAGAACCGGTGGTGGCGGTTCTTCCCGCATCGCACCCATTGGCGGCGCGCAAGACCGTCGCGCTAGCCGCGCTGCGCCATGAGCCATTTTTGTTTTTTCCGCGCCGGCTCGGCCCGGCGTTTTATGACAAGTTGATCTCGTTCTGTTCGCAGGCCGGTTTTGTGCCCGACGTGGTGCAAGAGGCCACGCAATGGCAGAGCGTGGTTTGCCTGGTGGAAGCGGGAATGGGAGTCTCGTTAGCGCCGGGCTGCGTGGAACGGTTCCGCTGGGCGGGCGTCGCGTATCGTCCCTTGCATCAGCTCCGCACCCTGGTGACCGCGTGCTGGCGGCACGAACCACCCTCGCCGACGGCGAAAGCTTTCCTTCGCTTGGCCCGCGCTGAATTCGGGAAGATCGCCGCCTAGCGGTCGCTGAAGATGATCGCCTCGTACGCCACCACCGGAAAGGTGGATCGCGCGCGGCCGTTGTGCCTGTATCCGGAAGAACCGCCGCTAACCTGGCGTTCTCGTTCGGGCCGTTTTGGCTGCTAATCGGCCTCCGCTTGCTTACTTCACGGCCGCATACCGTCGCTGGAACTTTTTCAGAAGCCCGACAACCTGGGTTGACCGCCGCATATACTCGGAATCAGCGGAAGACAAGAGCTTCTCTGCCTCTGGCCGTTGGCCGCGATCCACCAGGACCACCACGGACGCCGCCGATTTGTGAAACGCGGCATGAGTCTCGACCAGGGTCTTGAATTCCGGGTCCGCTGCGAATTTTCGGCCATCCCCGTGCAGCCACTTCCCCAGATCGCAGACATTATCCTTCTGAATCGTTCCGGCATCGAGTTTTTCCTGCGATGTGCCCTTACAATAACCGAACAATCGAAGCATCCAATTGGCGTGTGCCTTAATTGCGCTGTCAAAATCCATCGTCTACCTCTACGCGGGGAGGGTAAGCCCGTTTCCCGCTAGTGAAGAGGATCGGCGGAACCGGAACAGAACTATAGGCAGGATTTGGCAAGACGGCCGGTCAAACGGCGCTCGCGCCGCCGCAGTTGCGGGGTGTCGGCCATAGCGAGGGCGCTGTGCGTCATCTCGAGCGCTGTTGCGAAATCCCGCTCACGGTGTTCGTAGTGCTTTGCCAGCTCTTCGAAGGCCCGCCCTCGATACGGGTTGCGCGAGGCCGTGAGATCGCGGAAGACCGAGAGCGCGGCATCGGGCCGGTCGAGGCGCTTTTCGAGAGCGCCCACATCCCATAGCGTGCGGAACAGCAAGTCATCCGGAAGCCCCAGATCCACGGCGCGGCGGAGCAGCCGCAGAGCCTGTGCAGGCTGGCCTGCCTGGAGCAGCCAGCGCGCCAGGCCGATCAGATCAGCCCCGTGCAGGAATGCGGTCTCCTCCGGCGAACGGAAAGCCAACGGGACGATAGCCGTGAGACAGGCGAGCGAAAGGATGTCGAGCGCGTTGTGATGGAAGATGGGCACCAGGCGCATCGCCTGCTGCGTACGCAGGTAGTCGAAGTAGTAGTACGGGATCATGGCTCCCGGCAGATCGCCTTCCCGCTCGACTCCGAGGATCTGATTCTCCAGGTCGACCAGGCGGCAACTTTCCAGGCGCAGTTTCCAGAGGCGGCGCGCGCCGAATAACAAATCGAGATGCTCCAGTCGGGCGAAGGGATGGCGGGCCCGCGCCATGCGAAAACGTGTCTCGAGTAGTGGTTGATCGTAGGCCTTGCCGTTGTACGTGATCAAGACATCGAACTGCGCCAGGTATTCGGCGAGCCGTGCCAGCAGCGAGGGCTCCTCGCCGTAATCCCGCATGAAGAACTGGCGCAGCCGGAACCCCGCGGAGTCGATCGATCCCACTCCGATCAAGAAGGCATATGTCCCCGTGCCGCCGGCCAAGCCCGTGGTTTCGGTGTCGAGGAAGGCCCATTTGGCAGGATGTGCACTGGGGATCGATCCTTCGGAAAGTGAAGCCAGCAGATCCTCCGGCAACTCAGCCAGGTCGCCGATGCCGATGCTGCCGTGCCGCCGGTGGCGCTCCCATAACTTCTCGGTTTCGAAATGTTCGCCGAGCGGCGTGCGCACGACCTCGCCGGAGAGCAGGTCTTCGACGAAACGGCCGGGATTTGGCGGCGGCGTTCGCAGGCCCTCGATTCCCGGCGTCGCGTACTTGCGGTCGATGCGCGAGATCTGGCGCCGGAGCGCGGCGAGTTGTTCCTGGACGTCCTCCACTTCGCCTTTCCTTCGCCCTCCACTATAATTGGTGTGCACCGTGCATTTCAAGCCTCGATTGTTTTTTCCGGCGCTGGCCGCGCTGCTTGTGGTAACGCGTCTGTGTCACCTGGGCATCCTGTGGGCCGAGGAAAGCCTGCCGCTGGCGGCTGCCGGCGAGATGCTGCGCGGAAAGGTGCTCTACCGCGATATCTGGTTTGATAAGCCGCCGCTGGTCGCGCTCTGGCCGCTCGTGTGGGGAGCGGGCGATGGATGGCGGCTGCGATTGGCTGGTGCGCTATTCGCGTTGCTGGCCTGTTGGATCGCGTATCGCTTTGCGCGCGAGGTGTGGTCGGAGCGCGAGGGATATTGGGCCGCGGGCCTGCTGGCCTTCTTTTTAACCTTCGATGTGCCTTCTGCGGTGATTCCGTTGGCGTCCGATTGGCTCATGCTGGCGCCGCATTTGGGGGCAGTGTGGCTGGCGTGGAAACGAAGGCCCTTCTGGAGCGGCGTGCTGGTGGGCATCGCTTTCTGGATCAATCCCCGCGCCGCGTTCGTTGCGGCAGCTTGTGCGCTGTGGAATCCGGCGGGACTTGCGTGGCTCGTAGCGGGCTTCGCCGTAGTGAGCGGGATGGCGGGGGTGTGGTTGTGGCTGGCGGGGGCGTGGCCGGGTTATTGGGATGAGGTTTGGCACTGGGGCCGGCTGTATGCGAGCGTGCCGCTTATGGAGAATCCGCTGCGAAGCGGCTTAGTGCGGACGGCGGATTGGGCGGGGTTCCATGCGGCGTTAGTGGTCGCAGCGGTCGGCTTCTTTTATGACGCGGCGCGGAAGCGCGACGTCAGCGCGGAAGGGCTTCCCCACAAATCTCTCCAGTGGGCTGCCTGGTGCCTGCTTTGCCTTGCCGGCGTGGCCGCAGGATGGCGCTTCTTCCCGCGCTATTACTTCCTGCTCCTGGCGCCTATGGTGATAGTGGCTGCGCGCGGATTCACCACGATGGGCCGGTGGTGGAAGGTCGCTGTCTTGCTGCTGCTCCTCCCACTGGGCCGGTTCGGACCGCGTTATGTGATGTTGGCAGCAGGGCAGACGAATTGGAACGACACGGCGATGGATCGTGACAGCCGCGCGGTGGCAGCGCTCATCCGGCGCGAAGCGCGGCCTGGCGATACGCTGTTCGTGTGGGGCTTCCGTCCCGAGATGTACGTGTACACGGGGCTTCCGGCGGCCAGCCGTTTTCTGGATTCGCAGCCGCTGACGGGCGTTCCGGCCGACCGGCATTTGACCGAATCCACACCGCTCGATGAGGGCGCCGCGCAGAAACACCGGGCCGAGCTGGCTGGCACGCATCCCACCTTTCTTGTGGATGGGCTTGGTCTATATAATCCTGCTCTAGCGATCACGAAATATGACGACTTGCGGGCGTGGAGTGGCGAGTATCGCGAGGTGGCCCAGTCCGGCCAAAGTGTGGTCTACCGACGGGTTCCGAAAGCTCGATGATGGGCTGGTACTACTGCACGCAAACTGCATTGCAAGGTTTGCAATCCGCTTTGAGGGAGTGCTACCATCTATGAGGCTACGGACCTCCTCCTTGAAGCTGCATCACCAAACCAACCAACGGAGTAAGCAATCAACTGAATGAGTTTCACTGTATTTCTTGGCAATCTGCCCACGTGGGTCACCGCTGACGATATCAAGCAATGGCTAGCCGCCGAAGACCTCGTGGCTGATGCCGTCAAAGTGATTCGCAATCACGAAACGCAAGAATCCAAGGGTTTCGCGTTTGTAGAAGCGCCCACCGCCGATGAAATGCAAGCCATCATCCGCCGCTTCGATCGCGCCCCTCTGGAAGACCGGCTTCTCAGAGCCAACCCCGCTCAACCGCCCAAAGGAAAAGATGGCCGCAGTCCGCAAGCGGCTGCCGCTCCTGCTGCGCCAAATGGGGAGCAGACGACGGCTCAAATGCAGCGGCCTCCTCGCCGCAAGCGTGGCGGTAAGGATCGGGAGCGAACCCCGCGCAGCGCCTTTGCAACCGAACTGGCAAAGGTTCTGTAATCTCTCTGTTCACCGCGGTGTGACACCGCACCCCACTGTACTACCCGGCACACCTGTGAACGTACGTCACGTTCACTTGTGGGTTATCCTTTCTATAATCAATGAAATACAGCTGGCATGCGGGTTGCACGCGAGGTGCGCATGAAATTTGCCTGGCTCGGCTGCTTGTTTTTTGGCAGCCTCCTCATCGCCGGAACAGAGGACTCCGAAACCAACGTCAACAGCCGCTACACGGTGGAAAGCGTCATTGTCTCGGGTGATGGCTGGACCACCAATCTGGCGTCGGGTGGCGAAGACCACAGGATCAGTTCCGGGTTGCGCCACCAGATCACCGATCTGATCGGAAATAAGTTGAGCCCCTCGGCGTTGGACGATCTAGCCGGCAAATTGCGCAAGGAATTCCACGCCCGCACCGTGACGCACCGTATTCTGCGGGGCGCGGCGCCTGAATACGTGCAAGTAGTTTTCGACATCTCGCTGCGGCCGTCGCACTTCGACCTCTCGGTGCCCAAGTTCCTGTATAGCGGCAGGGAAGGGTGGAACGGGGCGGTGGAAGGCACTGCCACGGTGGCACACAATGGCTTCACGGTTGGAATAGTGAGCGATGGCGACGAATTGGCTGAGCGGTACAGCGGCGTCGTAGCCCGTTATGAGAACACGCAACTGGGCTCGGACCGGTTGCACTTTCGCTTCCAGTTCGCCAGCTATCATGAACAGTGGAACGGCGCATCGCGGAGCGAGGTCCTGCCCGATGACACTTCGGAATTTTATCGCACGCGCCAGGATGTTGAGCCCGTGGCCACGGTGGTATTGGCCAAGCCGTTGACCCTCAGTATAGGCTTCGGTTTCCAACGCTTCCAGGATGAAGGCCCGGATACCCAGACCGAGGCGGCCAATGCGTTCCTCACCGGGCTGCGATATCAAAGGACCTGGGAGGGCTCCGAGCAGCAGCAGAATCTGGACGCAGCCTACGACCTGCGCGAGGCTACCCGTATGCTGGACAGTGATTTCGTCTACGGCCGCCATCACTGGAACTTGCGTTACGAATGGTCGCACGGCAAGCACGTAGTGATCGACGATCTGACGGCGGGTATGCTGACCGGGCGTGCGCCGCTTTTTGAGCGCTTCGTGCTCGGTAATAGTACTACCCTGCGTGGTTGGAACAAGTTTGAAATTGACCCTTTGGGTGGAAACCGAATGGTCCACAATTCCGTCGAGTACCGATACGGGGTCTTCGAGATGTTCTACGACGCGGGCGCCGCGTGGGATAGCGGCCAGTCTGCCGTGTTGCGGCACTCGATTGGAACGGGCTTGCGGCAGGGCCCGCTGTTTGTGGCCGTGGCCTTTCCGGTAAGGGAGGGTCGCGTTGACCCGATTTTCATGGTGGGCATGAACTATTGATGGCGCAGTTCGCGCGCGAAAAGATGAGCCGCAGGAGCTGGCTTCTGGCCGGCCTGACGATTCCTCTGTTCCGCGCACGAGCGAACGAAAACCTCTCGGTAATTTTCGATGGCGACACGCTGCGCGTGTCTGCGCCGCAGTTGCATTTCTTGTCCGGGAAATCGCTGGCTCGCTTGAAGGACGCCAATACCGTGGTCTTTCTTTCCCAGCTCACCATCTTCGGCGATGACCACAGCACGGTTTTCCGGCGCGCTCTCGAGCGCCTCACCATCAGCTACGACATTTGGGAGGAGAAATTCCAGGTAGTGCTGGCAGTCGACCGGCGCTCGGCTTCCCGGCTTTCGCTGGCCGGCGCTGAAACGTGGTGCCTGGACAAGCTCGCCATCAGCACGCTGGGTTTGCCGCCGGGCCGCCCTTTCTGGCTGCGCTTCGAGCTGCGGGAAGAGGACCCGCGCGAATCCGCCGCCCTGATGGGCGATCCCGGTATCAGCCTGCGCAGTTTGATCGAACGGTTCGCGCGCAAACCGAGCGCCGATCAGGCGCACATCACACTGGAGGCGGGCCCGCTGCGTCTTGCGGAATTACCACGCAGGATCGCGCAGCGGACCGAAAACAGTGAACCGGCTTCGTAACAGGCTCATTCTGATTTTTCTGGCTGCCACGCTGGCGCCCCTGGCGCTCACCGTGTGGATCAGCAATTCGCTGCTGGAACGGAGCCTCGAATACTCGTCGACTTCGCAACTCGATTCGCTTTCGAAATCGGCGGAGCTGACCGGGCACGAATTCTACCGGCACATGCGCGACGATCTGAAGGCGCAGGCCGAGTCCGGCCGCCTGGCTCCGGTGAAATACCTCGCAGCCGCGAGGACACGGTGGCCGGAAACCGTGCAGGCTTTCGCGGCCGGCAACGAATCCGAGGGCTTCGCGCTCACCGGGAACGAAGGCAACCGGCTGGATTACCTCGTACGGCGGGACGGCGACATCTGGGTTTATGAGATCGGGCTGGGCGAAGTGGGGATGGACCGGCTGGCGCGGCAGATCGGCGAGTCGCGCGCGGCGGTGGAGCAGGCGAACAGCTTGGATCTCCGCCGCGGCTTCAAGCTGGTGTATGTGCTGCTGGCCGCGTCGGTGTGGCTGGCTTCGCTGGGCTTGCTGGTTTACTTCGCGCATCGGATCAGCCGGCCCATCCTGGAGTTGACGGACGGATTGACGAAGCTCGCCTCGGGCGATTTGGGCGTGCGAGTGGCGGTGCGGCGCAATGACGAAGTCGGCCGCGCGGTGGGAGCGTTCAACAATATGGCGGAGCGGCTCCAGGAATCGACGGAACGGCTGGTTTATCTGCGGCAGCTCGCCAGTTGGCAGGCGCTGGCGCAAAAAACGGCGCACGAGGTGAAGAATTCGCTGACGCCGATCCGCCTGACAGTCGAAGAGATGCTGGCCCGCGCGGGCGGTTCGGACCGGGCCTTCCTGGAACAGGCCGCGCAGATTGTGGTGGACGAGATCGAAACGCTCGAACGGCGAGTGCGGGCATTCTCGCAATTCGCCGCTGAGCCGCCCGTGAGCCCGGCGGCGGTGGATGTGAATTCGCTGCTGCAGGAGCGCATGGCATTCCTGAAGACCGCACATCCTGAGGTGGCATACGATTGCCGCCTGGCCGGCCAATCGCCGCGCGTGGTGGCCGATCAGGACCTGATCAAAGGGATCCTCACCAACCTGCTGGAAAACGCGGCTGAGGCGGCGGGACAAGGCGGCAAAATACTGGGGATGACTTCGGCGCAGAACGGCCACGTCGCGATCGAGGTCCACGACTCCGGCCCGGGCCTGAGCGAACAGGCCCAGGCATCACTGTTTCAGCCCACCATTTCTTTTAAGAAGCGCGGTATGGGCCTGGGGCTTTCCATTGCCCGTAAGAGCGCCCTGCTGTCGGGCGGCGACATTGTTCTGGTGAAAGGAGAGTTGGGTGGCGCGGGATTTCGCCTGTTGCTGCCCCTAACGGCCGATGCCCGCCAGACGCATCCTGATCGTGGATGACGAAGAGAATATCGGGCGCTCGCTGCGGTTGATTCTGGAACGTGAAGGCTACGCGGTGAACCTGTGCCGCTCGGTAGCCGAGTTTCAGACGCATCCCGATGCGCAGCGCTCCGACGCGTATCTGTTCGACATGAAACTGCCGGACGGCAAGGGCATCGACCTGCTAAAGTCGGTGCGGCAGAATGGCGTCGCGTCGCCGGCGATCATGATCTCCGGACACGGCACGATTGCCGACGCAGTGGAAGCGACGCGCGCCGGTGCCTTCGATTTTCTGGAAAAGCCGCTGAGCCGCGACCGCGTGCTGCTGGCGCTGAAGAACGCGCTCGAACAATCCAACCTGCGCAAAGAGAATGAGCGGCTGCGCGAGCTGGTGGGTGGAACGCCCAGCATGATCGGAAGCAGCCCGGCGTGGGCGCGCGCTGTGGAACAGGCTTCGCTGGCAGCGCGTTCCGATGCGCGTGTGCTGCTGATCGGCGAATCGGGCACGGGGAAGGAGTTGCTGGCGGCCCACATTCACAATTCCAGCCCGTTCGCCTCCGGCGCGTTTGTGAAGGTAAACTGCGCAGCGATTCCCACGGAATTGCTCGAGACGGAACTGTTCGGACACGAGAAAGGTTCGTTCACCGGCGCAACGGCCTCGCGGCGCGGGAAGTTCGAGCTGGCGGATGGCGGCACGATTTTCCTGGACGAAGTCGGCGATCTGCACGGAGCTTCCCAGGCGAAGCTGCTGCGCGTGCTGCAAGAGGGCGAATTTCACCGCGTGGGCGGCGAGCAGATTATTAAGGTGAGCGTGCGCGTAATCTCGGCCACCAATCGCGATCTGGCGGCCATGGTGACGCAGGAGAAGTTCCGCGAGGACCTGTACTACCGCTTGAGCGTGGTGCCGATCCGCGTGCCGGCGCTGCGCGAGCGGCCACAGGACATACGGCCGCTGGCCGAATATTTCCTGGAAGATTTCTGTGCGCGCAACAATTTCAAATCGCGCACGCTCGATGACGGCGTGCTGCCCGTGCTCGAGAGTTATGGCTGGCCGGGAAATGCCCGCGAGCTACGCAACGTGATCGAGCGCATGGCGATTCTCTCGCCCGGCGACCGCTTGACGAAGGACTCGATCCCGGTTGAGATCCGCGTGCAGCGGGAGAGCGGGCCGAAGTCAAGCGTGCAAGAAGCGCGCGAATCGGCCGAGCGCGAACACATCCTGCGGGCGCTTGAAGAGGCCAAGTGGAATGTCTCCGGGGCTGCGCGGGCGCTGGGGATGGAGCGGACTAACTTGCACAAGCGGATCCGGGCGCTGGGATTGAGCAGAGAGAATTCGCGGTAATGCGTCCGGGAGTGGACTTGCCTGTGAGGTCAGGCGCGTCGGAGTATAGCGCGTTACGCAGCCAAGTGACTAGACAAGCCGGTTTCCGACGACAGGCGATCAGGTTATAGTTGCTTGAGATGAGGTCATTCATGGGAAAGGTTTCGTGCGGGTATGGCGTCGCAACGTGGAACCTAATGCCCGTGGAGGATCTGATTGAAGCTCGAATACAATTGGCGCCGCTCTTGTCCGGTACGCTTAATCTCCAGCTGTCAGAGCCTTACGTGGTCCGTGCAGACGCCAGAATCTTGCCGCAGGAATACGGCAAGGCCGAAGGCGTGAAACTTCAGAGATGCCTGATAAGAGACCCGGACGGCCATTTTCATAAAGCCATTATCACGCGCCCGGAAAGCCACGAGATGGACAACGTGTACCACGGTCCTGCCCATTTTGAAGTCATGGGTGTTATTCACTTCTGTAAGACTTGGAATCTTCGGATCGGCGACGAAATTGAAGTGCAAGTCGAAGGCGATGACGCTTGGTGGCACTCCGCAATTGGCGGAAACGACATCTAGTCGTCGCCCGGCCTATGAACTATCAGTCGGTTCGGCATGCACCCGTGAGGAGTTGCTCGCCTACGGTGTCGGGGATGATGGGTTGAAAGAAGCGTTCCCCGTCTGATGAGCTTGTGACCTTGCCGTCCTCGTCATACATGAGGAATGAGAGCGTTCTGAGCCTGTGGTTCGTGCAGTCGAATTCGAGGGATTGTACTTCGTATCCTTTAGTCTTATTGGTCTTGATCCAGAGTGACGGGTTCGTGCCGAAGGTCGCGCTTTTCATGTCGAGGAATTGTTCTTCTTTCCCTGCCTTGCCGAGTGACCGCCAGCGTTCGATGAAGCGTCCGTCGTCATCTGTCCCAGCGACGGCACGGTGATAGTCCGCGACTGCCTTACGGAACCGCAAGTCCTTGAGGTACGCGTCTGTGCGCTTCTCGTAGGCTTGTGGGAGGAGGAAGTCAGCGAAGTGCTCGTTCTCTTTGATGTGCTTCGCGAATTCCTGCTCGTCGTAGTTGGGGAAAAACATATCGTGGATCTTCTTGAGAAACGCGTCGTCCGTGACGCCCACATACTCAGGGTAGAAGGCTCGCCAGCGGCTCAGCGGGATGAGGAATGCCTCCATGTCCAGGCGTAGCTTGATGAGTTGTGTGTAATCCGCGCTTGCTGCTTTGAAGTCGCGGAGTTTCATGTTCGTGTCCCCACGGTTCTCATACGCGTTGGCTAGTCCAAGGTCGCTGAAGGTGTCGAGTCTGATTGCGTCATTGAAGTCGACGATCGCCGCAAGTGGGTTCCCGAGTTCGTCGTACGCGAGCGCTCGGTCATGGTACAAGCCAGCGTCTTTCGGGGAGAGTTCGATTGCCCGGTCAAAGTCACGGATGGCCGACTGGTACTCCTTCAGCTCTAGGTAGTGTCCTGCGCGATTCGCCAGCGCACCTTTGAACTTCGGGTCCAAGTTAATGGCGAGCGTGTACTCTGCGATGGCCTGTCGCAACCCCGCTTCCTTGACCTTGTCGGACGCTGCTGCCTTCGGGTCCCAGAATGCATTACTCGAATATAGGCGTCCCAAGAAATAGTGCGGGAGCGCGGATTTCGGGTTCAGTGCCAACGCTTTCTGGAATTCCGCAACGGCCTTTGGCACAAGGGTATCGCCACCCTCCGTGCGGTAAAACGTGAGTTTACCCAGGTAGAGTCCCCGGTAGAGTGCAACGCGGTAATCTTTAGGGAATCGCGTCGCGAGACCGTCGAGCTCGGTTTGCGTCCAATTGCAGAGGTCTTCGTCTGGTGTTCGGGGCCCCGGTTTAACGGTGCCGACCTTGACGACGTCGTCAGCATCCTCGGGCGACAAGCGAATGCCGCGCTCAAGATCATCCACTGCCACCGGGAAGCGTCCGAGATCGTACTGGAGCCGTGCGCGCATGCCATAGAGCTCCGCTTGCTTCCCAGTCAATCCGTCGGGCGAGAAGTATTGCATTGCCTTGTTCACGTCATCGATAAACGCATCCGAAGCGGGGGCTTTGAGCTCGCAATACCCACTCAAGACCCGCATGCCATACGCGTCACCGAACGTAGGGTGCTCCTTGATGAACCCGGAGACCACCGTCATGAGGTCAGCAGTGTTATTTCCTGCTTTGCCGACCGCGGTGATGAATGCCATCGCCACCGCGTCAGGTTCTTTCCGTGGTTTCGTGGGCTTGCCCGTGAGTTCCGGGGGATCAACGATGCGCTGCGCGTGTACTGCGAGTGCCAACAAGAACACGATGCAGAATCGCACGCAAAGTCTCCACGCTAAAATAATCCACTGAAATCGTACCATGAATGCAGAATCCCGCCGTGCTGAAGTGCCTTGCAAAATTGCGGGGAGGACTCGAACTCTGTACGCAGTCGAATGTAGCTGATGTCGGCAACCCAAAGCTGGTTGATTGCCGTGGGTTTCATCTCGCCCGCCAGGTTCGGGTAAACCGGCAGGTTGTGCCGCGAGTCGGTCGTGACCACGAGAGCGCCAATCCCCATCTGCCGCCGACTCACTGGCAGTGAACCCACTTGGCTGCGAAACGCCATTCCGCGGACTGAACGACTAACTTGCAAAAGCAGATACTGGCGCTGGGTCGCCGGGAAGAATTCGCGGTAGAGCGTGTGGCAGCGGCGGCGGCTCCCTCTACCGCCAGTCGCTTGTACTCTGGTTAGGGCACAAAAATACTAGCGTCGTGGGATGGGAAGCGCGCGGCCGATTCCTTAGTATCAATTTTCAGCGTTCGTTCCGCGAAGGAGGCCGTGTTCCGGATTGTCGTCGGGCTGGTGCTCGTCCTGGCACCCCTTTACGGGGCCTCGGAAGCGGAGCCCCGGATGATGGATCTCAACGTAGTCGCCGTCGATAGCCACGGGCAGCCAGTCGGCGATATGACTCGCGATGAGTTCCGCGTAAGCGACGCGGGGAAACCGCAGACCATCGCTTTCTTTCGGCATCGTGATACCAAAGATGGGCGGGCGCCCGCCCTGGGACCCAACGAGTTTTCCAACCGCAGTGCAACCAATATTCCGCGCGCCACCCTGATCCTGTTTGACCTGCTGAACGAGGATTTCGGTACGCAGGGATTCGCCGCCAATAATCTGATCCACAGCCTCGAATCGCTGGAATCGGCCGATTACCTGTATCTCTATCTCTTGACGCTCGATGGCCATTTGTATCCGGTGCATGGCTTGCCCGCTCAGCCGGGCGAAGCTGGCCCGCCGGGAGCGGCCCCGTGGACCCGCCAGATCAAGCCGTTGTTAGACGGCGCGCTACGTACCGTACTGCAGGCCCGGCGAACCGACATCGACGTGGCCATTCGCGTGCCGATGACCTTTAAGGCGCTGGATGCGATCGCGATCGAGTTGTCGAGCGTCCCGGGTCACAAGAATATCGTCTGGATTACAGACGGCGTACCGATGGAGTTAGGCCCCAACCGCTCCGATATCGGAGACTATGTGGACTACACGCCGCTACTGCGGCGAATGAGTGACGCGTTCGACCGCTCTGGCGTGTCCCTCTACCCTGCGCGCCAGATCATGCTCGGCAGCCCGGACAATCCGGACGGCGCTGGCCGCAGCGGCATCAGCAGCGTCGCCACGCTCAACGAATTAGCGGAGATGACGGGCGGGCGGCCCGATGCCGGCAAAGACATCGGCGGCGCGGTCCGGCAAGCCATCAGCGACGCGCGCACCAGCTACCAGATCGGCTACTACCCTGGGGAGAAGAACTGGGACGACAAGATCCACAAGCTCCGGGTTATGTGCACCCGCAAGGGAGTGCGCATCCAGACCAAGACCAGTTACTATGCGTGGCGGGAGAATCTGGGCGCCAAATCCGAACAGGCCATCGACTCGGTAATCCCGACGATGTTCGACGCCGGCGAAATCGGACTGCGCGGCACGCTATCGCCCATTGCGAATAGCGCGCGCACGCGCCTCGCCGCACAGATCGATGCCCAAGACGTCGTTCTGGTCCACACAGGGGACGTGTACGACGGACAACTGCGGCTCGCGGTCGTCGGCTACGCCCCAGGGACGGAGCCCAAGCGTTTGGCCACGATCCCTCTCGACCTCCATTACAGCGATCAAGACCGCGACCGAGCGCTGCAGCAGGGCATCAGCTTCGTTCAGGATGTGACCCTCCCGGAGGATGTCAGGACCGTCCGCTTGATTGTCTTCGACCGCGGCTCCAACGCGATCGGATCGGTGACGATGCCGGTCCCTCCCGCTACCCCAACCAAGACGAATTAGCTGCGGCGTCTCCGCTGAGACGCCTATCACCTTACTCGCGCCGGCGAAGGACTCGATCCCGGTTGAGATGCGCGGTAGGGTTTCTCGCGATCGCCACTCTGGGACGGAAGGAGTATGGTCCGCTGACGGGTTTGCCCAAGATGGCAGACCGCAAAAAGCGACGGTCTGCCCTACTGTCACCAGCTTCAACAATCCTGGACGGCTATACTTGGTCTGGAGGCCGATCATGTACTGCCCGCAATGCGGCGTGGAATACCGCGATGGTTTCAGCGAGTGCTCGGACTGTCACGTTCCGCTGTTGCAGGGGACCGAGCCGGCTGAGCCAGACCCGTTCGATCCGACTCTCGACCTGGTCGTCGTGCTGGAGACGAACGATCGCATACAGCTTGCGATGGCTAAGGGCTTGCTCGAAAACGCCGGAATTCCGCTCTTCGTCTTGGGTCAGATCGCGACGCTTGTCCAGGATGTCGATGGGTTCCTCCGCAAGTGGGTCCGCCTGCAAGTGCCCCGCGACCGCGAGGCTGAAGCGCGGGAACTGCTCGAACA
>DATJAK010000327.1:0-28720 GCA_035516375.1 Bryobacteraceae bacterium | reverse complement strand
CGCGCCGCCAACGGCCCGTACATCGCGTCCATGGCCTTCTTCAAATCCTCGGAAGTCGCCTGAGGCGGCGTTCGCTCGCGGGCATTATTTCCGAGCAACAACGGCACATGCTGTTCCTCACCCTTGACGAACACCTCCGCCGGCGATCTCGGAAACACCCACCCATCCACCACCACGCCATTGGCCGGCCCGATACTCATGCGCGCCGCAGCGGTCAACTTCAAAAGCTCAGCCGCGGGCATGGCCCGCAGATCTTTCACGCTCGCCCCGAACTTCTCCCCCGCCTTCTCCGCTTCGGCGAGCACGGGCGCATCGGAGTACGTAACCGGTCCGCTCTTCACCGGCATCAAAGCGCCCAAAGCCGTCATGCTCATACTCACCGCGTCCGGATTGCGCGTCACGGTGCCGCTTTCGGCGATGACCCGGTGAAATAGGCCCTTCGCCAGCGGCGACGTCATGAGCACATTCGCATCCACCGCGCCCGCCGACTGCCCGAAGGTCGTCACGTTCGCCGGATCGCCGCCAAACTGCGCGATGTTCTCGTGCACCCACTGGAGCGCAGCAATCTGATCCAGCAGTCCATAGTTGCCGGATGAGTGATGCAGCGATTCGCGCGTCAGCTCCGGATGAGCCAGGAAGCCGAAAATCGTGAGCCGGTAGTTGACCGTTACCAGCACCACACCATGCCGCGCCAAATTCTGCCCATCGAAATTGGTGCTGGACGCCGTGCCTCCGTAGTTGCCGCCGCCGTGCAGCCAGACCATCACCGGCAGGCGTGCTTCGGGCGAAAACTCCGGCGTCCACACGTTCAGGAACAGGCAGTCTTCCTGGCTGTTCTCGAGCATCTTTCCGCCGCTATTCTGCGCGCAGGGAGGGCCAAATCGAGTGGCATCGCGCACACCGGTCCAGGCTTTCGCCGGCAGCGGTGGCCGCCAGCGCAATTCACCGACCGGAGCCTGCGCGAACGGGATACCTTTGAACACGGCGCCGCCCTGCTCGAGCAAGCTGCCCTGAAGCTCGCCTCCCGTCACGGCAACCTGGGGAGCCGAGTCTGCGGCGCTCGCCGCAACCGCCAGCAACACGGTGAAAACGAGCCGCATCTCGCCCTACTACCGCAGCTTGTCGGCCAGCTTCGCCAGCGCGGCGTTGGCGCAGGCCGCATCCTTCTCACCGCCGGGGGCACCGCTCACCGCGACCGCGCCGATGGTGGCATCACCCACCTTGATCGGCACGCCGCCTTGCGCGTTGATGGTGCCGGGGATGGTGGCGGGAGGAGCGGGAGTTCCGGGCGGCGGCGGTTGCGGCGGACCGGACGGCCGGTTGTAGAGCATCGTCGCCGTAGCCTTCATCTTCGCCACTTCCGTCGTGGCCGCAGTCGCGCCGTCGTCGCGCAGCATGGCCTTCGGCGCATTGAGCGCGTCCACCACCAGCACGGTCACCTTGTATCCATCGGCGCGGCATTTGGCCATGGCTTCCTGCGCGATGGCATGCGCCGCGTCCAGAGTGAGTACGCGCGATGGCGGAAGTTGTGCCAACGCACTCGTCGAAACAACGGCCGCAAGAATCGTAAATTTCGTGAATGTCATGTTCCAAACTCCTCGAAGAAGATTTTCCAGATGCGAGTTTACTCCAGCCGGGGCGATCCAAAGCAGGCGCTTTGCCATGCGATCACCTGGGTGGCATTATAGCCGACCCATCGAACGCGAGGGTCAATAGATCTCGGAAGGATGCAGATGCCGGAAGCGGCCCAGTTTCAAGGCCAGTAGACCGATCTGCCGAACCGGATCGGACGCGTTCGGTGCATAGCGGCCGATGAGATGGTATTGCCCGTTCTTCATGCCTTCGAGAATCCAATCGGCGCCGTCGAGAACGATCTCGTCCGTCGCCTGCCGCGTGGGAAGGTCCCAGAAGCCCGCGCTCTCCAACTCGCGCAGAAAGGATTGCGTTCGATTCCCGGTAAGCCAGGAAACGTTGTAGTGCACAATGCGGCCCGGTTCATAGCCGCCCTTCCCGCCGGTCATTTCAGAATGGATCCATCCCGATCCGCTCTGCCGGACCACTATCCGAACCGCAATGGGATGATCGAGCGTCCGCAACCATAAAAACCGATACTCTTCGGCCTCCGGCTTCTGCTGCGACAACTCCCAAAGTGAGGGCTCGTGCAACGCGTGCAGGAATTTGCCGTAGCGGCTGGCGATGGATTCGTCTTTCTGTGGCATCCGATCGAAGATGCCCGGCGGGAAATACTGAGCGGACAACGGCGCGCAAGCCAGAGTCAGCAAACCAAGCACGAGAGACAGCCGCATGCGATCGCCTCCCTTCATGTTATGCGATTGGTAAGAGTGCGGATCCGTGTCGCTGGGTGTCTAATATAGTTCATATGCTCCCCAGCAAACTGAGGCTTGTCCTCTCCGCCCTGCTGGCGACCCCGCTGGTCGCTGCTACTTGCGAGAGCTTATCGGCTCTCAAGCCCCCCGATACCACCATTACTGCCGCCAGTACCGTCGCCGCCGGCGCGTTCACTCCGCCCGCAGGCCCGCAGCTTGGCCAGGCGCCTGTCGATTACAAAGCGCTGCCCGCGTTCTGTCGCGTACAGGGTGTCATCCAGCCATCGGCCGATTCGCATATCGAGTTCGAGATCTGGCTGCCGGCTTCCGGATGGAACGGCAGATACGAAGGACTGGGGAACGGCGGCTTTGCCGGCTCCATCGATTTCGGCGGCATGGGGAATGCACTCGCAAACGGATATGTCGCTTCCGCCACCGACACCGGACATAAGGGCAGCGCGATCGACGGCAAGTGGGCTGCGGGGCATCCCGAAAAGATCACCGACTTCGGCTACCGCGCCATTCACGAAACGGCGGAAAAGGCGAAAGCGATCACCGCCGCCTTTTACGGCAACGGCGCGCGCCACTCCTACTTCAGCTCCTGTTCCGACGGCGGCCGCGAAGCGCTGATGGAGGCGCAGCGGTTCCCTGGCGACTACGATGGCATCCTCGCCGGCGCCCCGGCCAATAACTGGACGCCTTTGCTATCGTCGGGGATGGCAGACGTTCTGACGTTGAGCGATTCGGCCTCGTACATCCCCGCAGCCAAACTGCCCGCCATTCAGGCCGCCACGCTGGCCGCGTGCGACGCGCAGGATGGCGTCAAAGATGGCTTGATTGGCGATCCGTCGAAGTGCAAGTTCGACCCCGCCGTTCTACTCTGCAAATCGGGCGACTCGGACAGTTGCTTGACCGCGCCGCAAGTGGCCGCGCTCCAACAGCTCTACAGCGCCAAGCTGAACTTTCCCGGTAAACTGCCGGGCGGAGAGGTCGGACCCAACACATGGGGCGATTGGATCACTGGCGCCGCGCCGGGACGCAGCCTCATGTTCGCCTTCGGTACCGGCTTCTTCGGGAATTTCGTTTACGACGATCCCGCGTGGGACTTCCACACATTCCAGGGCGAACGCGCCAGCAAGCTGGCCGACGACAAACTAGCGCGCGCGCTGAACGCCACCGATCCCGATCTGAAGCGTTTTCGCGACCACGGCGGCAAGCTCATCATTTACCACGGCTGGAGCGATGCCGCCATTTCCGCCCTGAATTCCATCAACTACCTCAAGAGCGTCCAGCAGAAAATGGGGAACGCGCAGACCGCCGATTTCGTGCGTTTGTACCTGGCGCCGGGCATGGCGCATTGCGGTGGCGGCCCCGGCCCGGATAGTTTCGGGCAAGGCAGCGTAGCGCCGGCCGAGCCTCAGCACAGCATCACCAAGGCGCTCGAAGATTGGGTCGAGAAAGGCACGGCCCCCGCCTCGCTGATTGCGACCAAATACAAAGCGGGAACCCCGGCGAGCGGCGTGGCGCGTACGCGCCCGCTCTGCCCCTATCCACAAGTTGCCCAGTATCGCGGATCCGGCAGCACCGACGATGCCGCGAATTTCGCGTGCGTGGAAGCGAAGTGAGGGCGGGGAGGGGCGGCCCGCATGGGCGCTAGCCCATGCCTATCCGCAGTCCGGGTTCTTATTCTCCAGTTCCGTGGGTGAGGCGTGATAGGACCAAGCGCCCGAAAGGTCAGGTTCCGGAAATGGGGACATCAGGACTGATCCTCCGGAACGCCATACCTGCACCGCAAGCGGTGAAGTCCGGGACGACGGCACTGGTGCACGGGCGACCGTCGTCGCCGTTCGGGTTGGAGCTGGCAAGACAGGCGTGCGTTCAAATAGCATCCCCAATCAATGACCTTCCAAAACGCTTGTCGGCTTGATCACGCGCGTACCTTGCAACCATATCCTTGCGACGGTCCCACACAGAAGCCTCTACGTCAAGGTCAATTCGGGAACCATTAAGTCGATGGAGCAAGGTTGCCACGTGTATCAATCGTTGGGCGGCAATTCTGTCCGTGTAGGCTGCATCGGATAACGCTAGAGGCGCCCTTCCATCATCCGTCAATGCTGCTTTGAGCGATCGGAGATAACGTGTTCGCGTTAGGTAAATCTCATCGAAACCCTCCCCGGGGCGGTAATTTATTCTTTCCCGATACAGCTGCTCTCTGAACCGAAGGCTGTCCAGCGTAGGAGCTATGTCCGTTACTGTCGTGAGATCTGGCCAAGCCATCTGCGTCACGACGTCGTAGTAAGCCTCCCAGACGTCGGTATGCCTTTGTCGCCCGCCGCGTCGCTGGATCTTAAAATACGGCATTTGATCATTCGTGCGGGTCACCTCGAATACTGGTCCAGTAGGTAGATGAGTGACTGATCTCATATGAAGTCGGATAAAACTGAGGGCCAGGAAATAGTTGGTGTAATATGTTGCCACTCCAGCCCAGGTTGATGCCTGCAACTCGCGAAGGTGACTGCGCAAGAGATAGAGCGCCAGGGCCCGATCGAAAAACTCGTCCGCTTCGCATAGCATCGCACCGGCGAGTTCACGGGAATAAGCGTGCTGTATGTTCCCAGCCCCAGGCGCCCAGATGGATAACACATTCTCCCTGATATATCCGTGTTTTCGGGAGGATTGGGATACGGCTACCTCCAAATCTGAGAATGTCACGGTAGGGTCAGACCAATTGCAAAGTGCCCTTCTTTACAGTTTCCTTCGGTTCACTGCTCTTGAGAGCATCAGCCAGGGCGCCTGCAAGCCGATTCTCGCCGGGATGGCCGGCCCAACCCTTGTGATGCTCTGCGGAAAAGTTGTATGTCTTGATTGGTGTCAGTACGGCAAGAATCGATTTGACCGTAAAATTCTGGAAGCGTTGCAGGCAAACAGTGAGAACCTGGGGAAGTACAATCAGCCAAGCTGAAAACCCGAGCGCTTTAGTGAGCACACTGTTCTTGTTTCCCCAGTCGCTCGCGAAGACTGTCTTAATGGCCGTGAAGTAGTTTTTCAGGATGCCATACTGCTCCTCTTCCGAGTACTGGAACAGGGCGCCGCGGTCCGAGATTAGATTCTCTACGGCCGTAACTACTCGCGTTTGCGTTATGAGACCATCGCCAGACCCGGTCAGATCGATCAGGCCGTACCAGGGTGACTCTGTATCATCATTGAGTCTGGTTGCGAGTTCGTGTCCCCTCTGCTGAACATACGTCCCATCCTTTGTCAGATCCAGCAGGTCGTAGAGAAGCGAGGTTGGCACTCCCTTCTGCTTGGAATTAATGATTTTGAACTGCTTTGCCTGCTCGGCAACATCAATATCGAGGAAGGCTGTGACAACGAGGTCGTACGTAGTCTTGGCTTGCCGCAAGCCGAACATGCGATGCTGTCCATCAATGACCCATGCAGCCTTGGGCTGATCGGGGATTCGCAGCACTTTGGTTTTTTCATCATAGGTGGCACCGTCTTCGAGATTGACGAGAATGCTGTTCGGGATGCAACCATTTTCCTTGTCGATGTAGCGCGCGATGTCGGCGGCCCGCTGCTTCGAAAGATTTCGTTGATATCCGGCCTCCTTGTCATCGTCGCGACGACTTACAAAAGCGATGCGGTCGAAGGTCGATGAGTCCAGCACGAAGCTGAATATGCGCCAGCTCCTTTGCTTGGCCATAGATGCCTTCACCTCGACGAACCTCGCGCCAGCCTTCTTTACGGGCATAAGCCAATTATAGCGGTCAAGCCGCGGCCGGCTCCAATCCCCACCGTCGATGGGACCCATCTATCCGAACGAGAGGCCCCCGGGGATACCTCCCGTGACACCCCGTTACCACAAACTGTTCTCCACCCCCAGTCGACGTATCCATTTCGTACCCTCCCCCCACTCCGGAGAGTCAGTGCGAATGAAGCTTCAGTGAACGCTTGTAGGCGTCTGCCGCGCCCTACTCGATCATCTTCAAGCTCGCGACCTTGATGGTGTCGCCTTTGACTTCGCCGGTAACCTCGACTTCCAGGTTGCCCAGCTTCTTCGAGGCCTTGATGGCTGCCAGCGCCTGCTTGTTGCCGGCCTCATCGAACGCCAGGAATTTCTGGTCGTACGTGAACACGCCGTAGCCGCTTTTCTGGCAGGCCGGCATCAACGCGCATTCCCGCGTGTGTGCCTCCGCCACCACCATGCCGCCTTCGATCCCCGTGGAGAGCACCCGTACTTCGGCGCCTGCGGAGCATTTCTTGTCGATCAGGATTCCCTTAATCGGTGCCGGCCCAGCCGCAAGCAGGGCGGCAATGGGCAACAGGCCAATCGAGAGGGCCTGCAAAACCTTCGTCATCGTCATCTTCCTCCACCTTCCGGCGCTTGTTTTCCCCGTACGGTCCACAGTTTTTTCTTACCTCTACTCGTATTTTCTTGTCAAGATCGGGGAACCAAAGGCTACGGCGAGCGTATATCCTTGGGACGGCTCGATCTGCCTTTCCGAAGCCGCAGCACGCCCGCATGGAGGATTCATGGCCCTGATTGGGGAATTGCGCTACGCCCTTCGATCGCTGGCAAAATCGCCCGGGTTCGCGGTGGTTGCCGTGCTCTCCTTGGCGCTTGGAATCGGCGCCAATACCGCCGTCTTTTCCATGCTCGATGATATCTTGCTGCATCTGCTGCCGGTGAAGAACGCCACCGAACTGGTGCAGTTCCGGGAAGTCGGCATGCACTACGGCAACAACAGCGGGATGAACGCGCTCTCCTACCCGATCTACCAGGATTTTCGCGATCAGAACCAGGTATTCAGCGGCATGCTGAGCCGCTCCCTCGAACCGCTCAGTGTCAGTTTCGGCGGACGCAACGAGCGCGCCATGGGCGAGCTGGTTTCCGGGACCTACTTCCCGGTTCTGGGAGTGCAGCCCGCTTTGGGCCGGCTGTTTACTCCGGAGGACGATCGCACGCGCAATGGCGCGCCGTTCGCCGTTCTGGAGTACGACTACTGGAAGACGCGCTTCGCCGGCGACCCTACCGTAATCGGCCGGCCGATTCTGGTGAACGACCATCAGTACACCATCGTGGGGGTTGCGGCGAAGGGCTTCGAGGGCGTGGAACGGCTGTTCGCGACCGCGATTTTCCTGCCCATGTCCACGGCGGAACAGAGCACCACCCGCCCGAAGCCCTTGGACGACCGCCGTAGCCGCTGGGTGCAGGTGTTCGGACGGCTCAAGCCCGGCGTCACCCGGCAACAAGCCCAGGCTTCCATGCAGCCGATCTTCCACCGCATCCTGGCGATGGAAGTGGAACAGAAGGAATTCGCCCACGCTTCTACCTACTCGCGGCAGCAGTTCTTGCGGATGACCTTGGACCTCATGCCCGGCGGCGCCGGCCAGAACGAGGCCAAACAATTCCTGGAAGCGCCGTTGTGGGCATTGATGGGAATGGTGGTGCTGGTGCTGCTCATCGCCTGCGCCAACGTGGCCAACCTGATGATCGCCCGCGCCACCGCTCGCCAGAGAGAAATCGCCATCCGCCTGTCGATGGGCGCAACCCGCTGGCGCCTGGTCCGCCAGCTTCTGGTGGAGGGCGGCCTGCTTTCCCTGGCGGGCGGCGCGCTCGGCCTGGCGATGCTGCCCTGGACCACGCGGCTGCTGTTCGGGATCATGCCCAAAATGGAGCCGCCGCTGCGCTTCTCCTCGAGCATCAACCTGACGATACTGGCCTTCGTGCTTACGGTTTCGCTGCTGACGGCTTTGATTTTCGGCTTGGCGCCGGCGCTGCGCGCCACCCGGCCCGATCTCGCATCGACCCTGAAGGAGCAGTCCGGCGCGGTTGCCGGCGGAGGGCACGCGGGTTGGCGTAAATTGCTGGCTGCCGCTCAAGTCAGCTTGTCGCTCCTGCTCCTGATCGGCGCGGGATTGTTTGTGCGCAGCCTGCAGAATATCCGCGACCTGAATCCCGGTTTTGACGTCACCAACCTGCTGTCGTTTGCCGTCGACCCGACGCTGAGCGGCTACAAGACCGAGCGGGCCAAACAGTTCTACAAGCAGCTCACGCAGGACTTGAAATCGCTGCCTGCCGCGCAATCGGCAGCACTGTGCGTGGTGGCGCCGTTGAGCTTCAGCGATTGGGAAAGCACGGTTACGGTGGAAGGATACACCTCCAAGCCGGGCGAAGACATGCTGCCTCATGTGAACCACGTGTCCTCGGGTTTCTTCGAGGCCTTCAAGATTCCGCTCTACGCCGGACGCGATTTCACCGAACGAGACGCCACCGGCGCTCCCAAAGTCGTCATCGTCAACGAGAAATTCGCGCGCCAATACTTTGGCGACCGCTCGCCCGTGGGCCGGCACATAGGTCTGGGCGGCGACCCGGGAACGAAAACCGATATCGAAATCATCGGCGTGGTGCGCGACACCAAGTATGAAACCATGCGCCAGGAGATCCCACGGCAGGTATTCTTTCCATACTTGCAGAACGATTTTGCCGTTGGCATGACAGCCTATGTCCGAACCAACCTGGGCTCGGAACAAATGTTTCCCGCGATGCGCGCGGTGGTGCGGCGGATCGATCCCAATCTGCCTGTGTATCAGTTGAAAACGGAAGAGAGCCAGCGTGACGACTCCATGTCCGTGGAGCGCCTGGCCGCGTCGCTCGCCAGCGCGTTCGGAGTGCTCGCCACGGTGCTGGCTGCGATTGGCCTCTACGGCGTGATGGCTTTCGTAGTAGCCCGCCGCACGCGGGAGATCGGCATCCGGATGGCCCTGGGCGCCGCGTCCGGCAACGTCATCTGGCTGGTGATGCGCGAAGTGCTGCTGCTGGTGAGCGCGGGTGTCGTCGTCGGCCTGGCGGCGGCGTTCGCCATGACGCGTCTGCTCGGCAGCCAGCTCTATGGCATCCAGCCGAACGATGCCGTCACCATCACGGTAGCTACCTTCGGCATTACCACGATTGCAGCGCTGTCCGGCTACCTGCCCGCGCGCCGCGCGACTCAAGTCGACCCGGTGATCGCGATCCGCTGCGAGTAGTCAGCGGCCGACCACACCCACCATGGGACTGCTGGCGGAGGCGTAGAGTTTCTGCGGCATGCGGCCCGCTTCATAGGCGAGACGCCCGGCTTCGACAGCCAGCTTCATCGCCTGCGCCATGCGCACCGGATCCTCCGCCGCGGCAATGGCGGTATTCATCAGGATTCCGTCCGCGCCCAATTCCATGGCAACCGCCGCGTCGGAAGCGGTGCCTACGCCGGCATCCACGATGAGCGGAACTGTCGTAATCATCTCGCGCATAATGCGCAGATTGGCAGGGTTCTGCACGCCCATACCCGAACCGATCGGCGCAGCCAGAGGCATCACTGCCGCCGCCCCGGCATCCACCAGTTTGCGCGCATTGACCACATCGTCGTTGGTGTACGGCAGCACCACGAAGCCTTCTTTCACCAGCGCGCGCGTGGCTTCCAGCAGACCGGCATTGTCGGGAAACAGCGTTTTCTCGTCGCCGATCACTTCCAGCTTGACCCAGTTCGAGAGGCCCACTTCGCGCGCCAGCATGGCCGTGCGGATGGCATCCTCGGCGTTATAGCAGCCCGCGGTGTTGGGAAGAATGAAGAGCTGCGAGCGGTCGATGAAATCGAGCAGCGATTCTTTGGATCGATCGGTGAGGTTCACGCGGCGCACGGCCACCGTGACCATCTCGGCGCCGGAAGCCTGGTGGCAGCGCTGCATCTCGGGAAAGGTGCGGTACTTGCCCGTGCCGACCACGAGACGCGAGCGGAACTCCCGCCCGGCGATCTGCAAATGTTGGGACATGACTTGATTATAGAATCACCGCAGAGACGCCGAGACGCGTCCGTGTTGCGGTAGGACAGACCGTCGTTTTTTGCGGTCTGTCTCCTCGACCACAGGTCGTGGCAGACGACACAAACCGATCGTCTGCCCTACTGTCGGCGGTGAAAATTATCCAATATTCTTCTGGAAGAAGACTTCGTTGCCGCGCTCGTTATACAGCAACTCGTCCACCAGCTTGCTCGCCATCAGGATGCCGAAGCCGCCCGGCCGCTTGCCCTCTTCGGCGCGGATTTCGACGTGGCGCGTCGGGTCGTCGGCCGGATTACAAACGGCAGCATGCTGGATCTGGTCGAGCGCGAATCCCTTTCCCGGGTCGCGCAAGTGAACGATCAGCGAATGGGACGTCCGCAGCACCGAGAGGTGGATGCGCTTTCTGGGATCCGATTTGCCGCCATGTTCGATGCCATTCAGCAACAATTCGTGGAATGCCACGGTTAGGTCTTCGGAAACTCCGGCGGCGAGGTCGGCCGTCAGCTCACGCAGGAGTTGCGTGGTGCGTTCCGCAGCCTCCAGCTTGCAACTCACCTCCAGAGTTACCCATTCCGGGCGGGCGGATCGCACCTGAATATCCTTCTTCCACGAGGAGGAGGCTAGCGCCTGCCGAACCATTTCCGCAAACGGTACCGGTGTGAGCGGTTTATGGAAATAACTGTAGGCATTGGCCCGCAGGGCGGCAATCGCCTTGCATGGATCTTGAGTACCGGTAAGAATGATCTTCGCGTCAGGCTGAACTGCTTGAAACCGCCGTACCAGCTTGCTGCCATCCGACCCATTACGTTCAGAATCAGCCACCACCAGGTCGTAGGGGGTGCTGCGCAGGAGTTCCAGCGCTTCCTGGCCACCGGAAACACCCTGGACCGTCCGGTCATCCTGCTTCAAAAGACGCGTCAGGAGTTCTTGGACTGCAGGGTCTCCGTCAACCATCAAAAGCCGGCGTGAACTCACAGTTTCAATTATCCCATTCACGGACGTGGTAACCTGTGGCCCTCCGAAAACATCTCATCAGTAACGGTGAAGACAATAGTACTATACCTAGCGGGGTTCTGGGTCGCTACGGCCCAAATCGGGATCCCTGGCGGAGGTTATCCGCCCGGCGCTCCCGGTGGTTATCCCTATCCGTATCCGGGTGGCAATCCCTATCCCGGCGGCGGGCGCAACCGGATTCCTGCTGGCATTCCAAAAAGCGGTGGTCAGCAGACGAACGTCCTTCCCAACTTTCGCGGCAAGCTCAAGCAGATGGATTCCAAATCGCTCTCGCTGGAGTTAGACGACTATCGCGTTTTGGAATTCACCGTCAACGGAAAAACCAAGTTCTATAAGAACGGCGACCTGGTGAAAGATCCCAAGTTCAGCCCGGGCGATCAGCTTTCGGTCGAAGGACCGCAAGACTCCGCCGGTTTCCTCACTGCTGTGAATGTCTACTGGGAGCGGGCAGCGCAGGCGGGCGACCAGCCTAAGAAAGACGGCGGGGTTGACACGTGGAAGGATGCCAAGGACACACCGAAAGACGCGCCCAAAGAAGCAGCGAAAGACTCCCCAAAAGATACCCCTGCAGTTGCGGCTAAGCCTCCCGATGCTCCGAAGCAGACCGCCGATGACACGGTACCAGATGTCGATCTGCCTCCGCCGCCGTCCGATCCGAACCGGCCGGTGCTGAAGCGCGGCAAACCGGCATCGCAACCGTCCGAACCGGTGACCGATACGAATCTTCCGGCAGCGGCCGCCGCATCGCCCGCGCAGCCTTCCAGGGAGGTTGCCGTAAACTTGCCGCCTAGTACGGCGGGGCCTCTTCGGGTCGACCTACCGGCGCCGGATGACCAAACGCCGCTTGGTTCGCATCAGGAAGATCCGCTCATCGCGAAGGCCACGGACGCGGCACTGGAATTCACCGAGACGCTGCCCAACTACATCTGCCAGGAAATGATCTCGCGCTTTCAAAGCGAGCGCCAGCCGCCGGATTTTGTGGCGGTCGATGTGGTGACTACAGATCTGGTCTTCGAGAACCGGAAGGAAGACTACCGGAACATCAAGATCAACGGTAAGCCGGTCAACAAGAGCATAGACCAGATCGGCGGCGCCTATTCCACCGGTGAATTTGGCGCGATTCTCTTCAATCTGTTCGCGCCCACCACGCAGGCCGAATTTCACGCGCGGCGCGAAGCGCGCATCGCCGGAATCAACGCCAGAATCTACGACTTCGGAGTGAAGCGCGAGAATTCCAACTGGTCCGTTCACATGGGTTCCCAGGTGTATGTTCCGGCTTACAATGGCTCGGTCTGGATCGATCCGAAGAACGGCCGCGTGCTGCGCATCGAAATGCAAGCGCGCGGTCTGCCGCAGGAATTTCCTTCGGACCACGTCGAAACGGCGCTCGACTATGAGTATGTGCGCCTGGGCGGCACGGAGCAGTTCCTGCTTCCCACACACTCAGAGAACCTGGCCTGCCAGCGCGGCACTGCACTCTGCAGCAAGAACGTCATCGATTTCCGGAATTATCACAAATACGCCGGCGAATCGACCATCGAATTTCACGACGAGAAGAAGTAGCGTCTACCAGGGCATCTGGCGCTTCGTGAACTTGCGCCCGATTTCAGCGGCTTCCTGGCTGGCCGGCCCCACCATCACGCCTTCCTTGATCATGTCGATGACGTTGTCGGGGTTCATCGAATTCAGGAAGAAAATCCGGTTGGCTTTGCACGCGGCGAAGACGCGCGCCCGCGCCGCCAGCATCTGCGGATTTTTCTCCGCGCCAGGACCGCGAATGCCCAGCGACAACGCCATGTCGCCGGGGCCCCACTCGGCAAAGCCGATGCCGGGAATCTTCAGGTTCTCTTCCGCGTTCGCCAAGGCGTATTTGTCTTCCAGCTTCACGCCCAGCAGCAACTCGCCATTCGGGTTCAGCGGCCACGCATCGGCTTTATCCAGATATTCATCCGCGGAGATCCCCCAGATCTGGGCGGCCGTTGGCGCACCGTGAACGCCGCGGCGGCCTTCGCTGATGCCATGATCGACGCCTTGCTTGTGGATGGGAAGGCGCACCGCTTCCACGAACGCGCGGATGGCGCCGGGTGTGTCGGCGTGCGTCAACATGATTCCATGGACACCGGTCGCAAGCACCTGCTGGAACATCCAGGCATTGGCACGGACCGCTGCCTCGTCAGTGCCGTTCACCGGCACATTCACGATCACCGCAGGCGTGCGATGTCCGCTGCGAGTCGGCCCACCGGCCACGAGGCCGCGCATGTAATCGGCCAGGCCTTTGACATCGAACGGCGCATGCTCCATGTCGTAGCTGATGTAGTCGGCGTAGGTCTGGGCGTCTTTCTTGCCCTGTTCGAAACTGCCTTCGGTCCCCGAGTGTGAGCCCGTGTAGTAAATGGGCTGACCTTCTGCCAATAGCTCAATCGCGCGATTAATCCGCTTGGGCTTCGGCGTTTGGCCAATGAGGCTGCCGACACCTATGGCCAGCGCAAAGCAGGCCATTAGACCGGGTAGAGTCGATCGGAAGGTTTTCATAGTTGACATCCTGAGCGGTCAGTATATACCTAACACGATACGGTTTCTCAACCGGCTGCCGATGTGAGGGTTTGGAGCGTGTCTGGACCGATTGGCAACGTGCTGCTGGTGTCTTGAGTAGGAGTCACTAAGAATTCCAAAAGAAATCTTGATCTTTAGGGACTACAATGCTACAACTGAGCAAAACACAGCATTAGTGCTTTTTCTAACCAATCGTGTTAAGAGGCTCCATGTCACTCATTATTCGCCTAAAGAGAAGGACTGACTTCGCCAGGACCGCCATTCCGGTCTTCCTATCGCTCGGGCTTATTGCGGCCGCCCTGATGGCCCAAGCCCCGGCGGCCCAAGCCCCAGCCGCCAAGAAAGGTCCAGGTAAGAAGGCAGCGCCTTCAGATACGGCTCCGCCGGCCCCGGCCGACAAAGCCCCAGCTGACAAAGCCCCAGCTGATAAAGCCCCAGCAGATCAAGCTCCAGCCGCGGCGGCGCCGGCCGCGACTGACCTCTCGGTAACCGCGTCACCCACAAGCATCTGCGCCGGCGGGAAAGTCATGCTGACAGCGGCCGGCACGGGCTCTGCGCAGGCTACCTGGGGCGTCGCACCACAAGGCGCCGGCACCTTCAACACCACCACCGGAAGCGCGACCACGACCTTCACCACCGCGCACGGCTTGGCCCAAGGGGCGACCATCACACTGTTGGCCATAGCTTCCGGTAAAACGGCGAGCGCTTCCGTGACGATCCTCACGCCGTGTGAGAGCGCCAATGATTGGGAAGCTCGAGCTATTGTCGGGTACCATCAGGCCGGGGCGTCGTCCGCTAAATTCACGCAGAATTTTTTCTTTGATTTTTTCATCATGCGAGCCCTCTCCAGTACACACCTATGGGGCAAGCCGGGGGGAAAATGGTATCAGAACCGCTTCAATGTCTGGGGGGATGTCCGGGTCGCGAGCACTCCGCAACAGATCACCACAGGTGTCGGCCAGTTTGTAACTAACTTCTCCACTCAAGTATCCAATGTGCCCGTGAATCAGCTTGCCCAGAGCGCTGATTTTCAGTCGGGCCTGGAATACCGCTTGCATACCTGGGCGCGGCCGTCGGGGAATCGCATGATCGGGTTCGTCGCCGACTTTGGCGCTCTGGGCGAGTTCCAGCCTCCCGACGCGGAGATGCAGATCTTTAACGTTCCCAGTAAGACCTCCGCGCAATACGCCGACTTTGCCAAGGCTTTTCCCACGGCTGCGAACGCCACTTACGTAGGGTTCGTACCTCCCAACCGGGAACGCTTCTACAGAAGCTATGGTGGCGGTTTCCGGATAACGACCTTTGCCAGTGAGGATTCGCTCGCCCCTCCGGCAACCTATATGTTTACCGCAGGACAGGATGAATTGATCACCGGCGGAATTTTCCGATCAGTAGTCGGACGCTTCGATGTATTCTATCCCCTGAAAATTACCTCGAGCGGTAAGTATAATCTCATTTACCTGTTTGGCACCGCTAACTTACGACTGAGTAAAGCTACGACAGTGCCCACCTTCGC
This sequence comes from Bryobacteraceae bacterium, assembly GCA_035516375.1. Lineage (GTDB taxonomy): Bacteria > Acidobacteriota > Terriglobia > Bryobacterales > Bryobacteraceae > PSRJ01. The sequence goes on along the minus strand of DATJAK010000327.1, from coordinate 13,492 downwards.
GTTGCAAAATCCTAACGCTTTGAATGCGGCGGGTCAGCCCCCAGCCAACCCCATTCAGCCATACGATCCAGGCCTCGCTGTTGTCACCGTCAGGGCAACCAGAGATACGTACCGGATTGGCGTAGGAGTCGATTTGGTGAACTTGATCCAGTCGATCGCAGCTGGGAAATGAAGAAGGTTCGTACTTACTCCTGCCTCGTGGCCTGAAACTTCTCTTGTCGCGGCGGCTGGATTCGGCCAGCCGCTTTGAACCCTTGGAAGGGCTGCCATTCGGCGAATCCCTGGCTAGAATATCGTAAGATACGGTCGTCACCATGGTGCGTCGTCTGTAATCAGTTCGTCATATGCATGCAGGAGGTGGATCATGATGCAGACACGGACACGCGTCTGTGCCCTCGCCCTTTTCTCGGCAGCCGTCTTCGGTCAGTCTCCCGCGCCGCCGGCATTCGATCTGGCGGACGTGCATGCCAGCCCTCACGTCACGAATCCATACATGCGCGGCGGCGTACTTCGCAATGGCCGGTATGATCTGCGTACTGCATCCATGGTGGATCTCATTGCCGTTGCCTACGGGGTAGAAGCCGCAAAGGTGCAGGGCGGGCCGAGCTGGCTGGATATCGACCGGTTCGACATCGCCGCCAAGGCCCCGGCGAATACGCCGCCTGATACGGTCAAGCTGATGCTGCAAACACTGCTGGCGGATCGTTTCCAGCTGAAGGTTCGCATGGACACCAAGCAACTGCCGGCATTCGCACTGACCATGGGCAAAGGCAAACCGAAGCTGAAGGAATCGGACGGTTCGGGGAACAGCGAGTGCCACGGTGAACCGCAAAATCCGCAGCCAGGAGCCATTCCGTATAACGTGGTCGCCTGCCACAACCGTACCATGGAGCAATTGGCGCAAGACCTGCGCAACTTCGCCGGCGGCTATTTGACTAACCCCGTGGTGGACCAGACCGAGCTGAAAGGCAATTGGGATTTCACCATCAAGTGGACCAGCCGTGGGGCGCTCGCGTTCGCCGGCGCCGATGGAATCAGCATCTTCGACGCCGTGGACAAGCAACTCGGTTTGAAACTGGAGGCGGCGAAATTGTCCGTGCCCGTGATCGTGGTCGAGAGCGTGAACGAGAAGCCGACCGATAACCCGCCCGGCATAGCCGCGAGCTTGCCTCCGCCACCGCCGGCGGAATTCGAAGTCGCCACCGTGAGGCCGAGCATGGCCGGTGCCACGAATATTATGGGTAAGTTGGAGCACGGGCGCCTGGATGTACAGAACTTCCCGCTGAAGAATCTGGTGATGGTCGCCTGGGACCTCAACACCGATGACCTGCTTGCCGGGTTACCGAAGTTTGCGGAATCGGCGCGTTTCGATATCACCGCCAAAGCGCCCCCTCCGCCGCCAGGGGCCGAAGTGGACATAGACGATTTGCGGTTGATGTTGCGCGCCCTTCTCGCGGATCGCTTCGAATTGAAAACCCATATGGAGCAGCGGCCGGTGGACGGGTATGTGCTATCGGCGGTGAAGCCGAAACTCCAGAAGGCGGATCCATCGAACCGAACGGGCTGCAAAGAAGGTCCCGGAGACGACGGAAAAGACCCAAGGGTCGCTAATCCGGTGCTCAACCGCCTGATGAGTTGCCACAACATGACCATGGCGCAATTTGCAGATCAACTTCCGAACCTGGCGAACGGGTATGCGCACGTCACCGTCCTGGACGAAACCGGCTTGACCGACGCCTATGACTTTACGCTGAGTTTCAGCGCCGTGGGGCTGCTTCGCGGCGGCGGGATCCCTGGCCAGCCACCCCCGCCTCCGGGTGCCGGACCGGACACGCCCTCGGACCCCAACGGTGCGGTCTCGCTTCCGGACGCCGTCAACAAACAGCTCGGCCTGAAACTGGAGTTGAAGAAACGGCCCATGCCGGTTCTGGTGATCGATCACATCGACGAGAAGCCGACCGAGAACTAGCTCGATATACTACCAGATGCAGTGTTCGCTCAAGCGTTGAAGGCAAGAACGCGTGGGATCTTGGCCTGCTCTGTGGCGCTCGCCGTGTGCGGCACCCTGGCAGCGGCTCAATCACCCGACGCCTCCCCAAATGATGTGATTCTGAATGTGACGGCGCTCGACGCGAAGGGTCAGCCCGTGACCGATCTCACCAGCCAGGATTTCGAGATCTTCGATGAGGGTAAGCTCCAGCGCATCGCGTCGTTCCAGGCGGCCGCCACGCAACCGAATAATTCGCAGCCCACGACGTTGCTTCTCCTGGATTTCCTGAATTCGGGTCTCGCGAACCGCGATTACGAAGCCAACGTGGTCGCTCGCACTTTGGAACCACTGGAACAAGGCGACTCCATCTATCTGTACCTGCTGACCATCCGCGGCGACCTGTATCCGGTCCATGCTCTTCCCGGGCCAAACCAAACGGTAGAGCGAAACCGGCTGGGTCCGCCGTGGACACGGCGAATCCAACCGATCCTCAATAGCGCGCTGCAGGACGTTTTCGGACTCAGACCTATGGATGACAAGGACGGCGGCATCCGGACGGCCGCAACGTTCCAGGCGCTGAGTGTTCTGGGAGACCAGTTGACGGAGATTCGCGGCCCCAAGACGTTCATCTGGGTAACCGGGGGAGTGCCGAATGTGCTGGCCTATCCGTACGGATGCCGGGATGTCCTCTTTACTTCCACATCGGGAAGCTATGTGGCCGGCAAATGCGGCAACGACCACTGCATCCTTCCGCAAGAGAAGTGCGTGGATTATGCTCCTTTCTCGCGCCGCTTCACTGCCGAGCTGAACCGCAGCGAAACGGTTTTTGACAGCGTGGAAGCGATCTTCGAGTCGATTTCGCCTGCCGGACACGGCACGGCCAGGGACACGCTTGAGCAGTTGGCCGGCCTGACCGGTGGACGGATGTATGTAGGGGGCGATGCCGGAAAGGCTATCGCGCGATCGCTGGAGGACGTCCGCGCACGCTACCGGCTCGCGTACACCGCTTCCCCGAATGGGAAGTATCACAAGCTTCGTGTGGTCTCGACTCGTAAAGGCGTCCGCATCGAGGCGCCGCGAGGGTATTGGGCGGATGAGCCGCAATAGCGCCTGCTGAGCCTGCCGAGAACGTCAACCCATTAAGTCTAAGAATGCATTCGGAGTGACGTTGCAAACACCCTGGAATGGATTGTCGGTATCCATCATTACCAGGTTGGCGCCGAATAGAACCGCGGCGAACAGTGCAAAACAGGAAAATCCGATTGCCGCCTGATGAAAAGGGTAAACAAAAACCAGCAGTAACAGCGCTATCGCCTTCAAGTGGAGCAGCCGGACAAGCGTGGCAGGAATTTGGGTCAGGCTTTTGGCCAACCGGTCGTCCCGGTGCTCGCTGACCCGGCGCACAATATCGATCAAGCGCGCCTGCATTTGCGCTTCGGCCGGATTGGCCGGCACCGCCCGTATCACCGCATTCGTCAGGACCGCGAATGCTTTCTCTGTCTGCGGATCCTTGCGGCGCTCTGCCAGCGTCTGCCACTCCGACTTTACCACGCGCTGCACGTAGTCCATTACGGCGCGGCGGATCGCGTGGCTAGCGTCCGCATTGAGGTATTGGCTGAAACGAAGCAGATCGTCGAGCCCACTGGCCTCGCGAATGGCAAAGTTGTCCACGTCGGTAAACTGACCCCAGATCACGAAAATTACGAAAGCGAACATGACGGCGTAGATGCTGCCCAACAGAAGAATCAGAGTTCCGAGACCGTTCACCTCCGGGAGGATGAACTCGTAGAAGCCGATGGATCGCAGATAGGCATACACAAGTCCCGCAAGGACCAACCGGCCTAGGAGCCGAATCAACGGTTTGGAAAGCGCCGCCCAGTTCATCGATTCCATTTCGTGGGACAAGCTAGAGCGTGCCCTACAGCCCCTGCTGAATCGCGCTTTGGATCTCGGCTGGCGGGGTGAAGCCTTCGAAGCGTTTCAATTGCTTCCCTGAACGGTCGAAGACTACGGTTACCGGTAGTTCGTCGAGTTTGTATTCCTTCGAGACTTCGGGGGACCCCAGTGCGACGGTGTAGTCCATGGGGTGCTTCTTGAGGAAGGGCTGAACGCGTTCCAGGCCTTCTTCGTCCATGGCCACGCCCAACACGACAACGCCCTTTGGACCGTATTCTTGGTTCACCTTATTGAAGCCGGGAATCTCTTGCACGCAGGGAACGCACCAGGTGGCCCAGAAGTTGACGACCACTACTTTGCCGCTCAGCAACGATGCATCGAGCGCGGCGCCATCGAGTTTGGTGACTTGGGGCAGATCGCCGGTTTTGGCCGGTTTGGCCGATGCGTTCACTGGCGGGGCTGGCGCTGCGGGCGCAGCCGATGCGCCCTTATTCAGGAATGCCAGGAATTCCTGTGGGTTTGTGGTGCGCCCGTCAGAGGTGGCAATGACGTTTTCGTTCGCATCTAGAATCGCGTAGAAGGGAGTTTCGATGGTGCCGAACTTCGAGGTTTCGAACTTCGAGTTCTCCTCGGAAGCCGCGTCTTCGCCATCGGTGTAGAGTTCCACCAGCACGAAGTTTTTCAGCGCCCCGGTAATCTCCGGCCGCGGGAACATGTTGCCTTCCATCCAGTGGCAATTGGCGCAGGCGTATCCGGTGAAGTTCACAAACACGAGCTTGCCCTCGCGTTTCGCGACGTCGAGCGCCTCGCGGTACTGGTTCTTCATCCATGGCAGGCCGCCTTGCGCAACGCCGCCGGTGCTCTCGGCCGCTGGCACATACGATTCCCAAAACCCGAGGTTACCGCCAGACATGCCCGGCACGAAGCTGATCGCCAGGACCAGGAAGGCCATTGCGGTAAGGAGGCGGCCGAGGCCGAGACGATCCTCCGGCTTGATTCCTTCCAGCCGGATCAGACCAAGCAGATACAAGCCGGCCATCGCTGTGAGCACAATCCACGCTGCTAAGAACCGGTCGCGCGTCAGTATGCCCCAATGCATCACCTGATCGGCACTGCTTAGATACTTCAGGCTCGCCGCCAGGATGACGAAGCCCATCACCACCTTGACGCGCGCCAGCCATCCGCCGCTGCGCGGCATCTTCTTCAGGTACGACGGAAACAGCGCCAGCAGGAAGAACGGCAACGCGAGGCCGGCGGCGAAGGTGAGCATCCCGGCTACGGGGCGCAACATGCTGCCACCTACCGAGGCCGCCAGCAGCGTGCCGACGAACGGGCCGACGCAGGCGAACGAGGCCAGCGAGAACGTCAGGCCCATCAGCAGCGTTCCCGCGAAGCCGCCCTTTTCGGAGGAGCGGTTGAGACGGGTGAGGAGCGCTGACGGAATGGTGATTTCGAAAGCACCCAGCAGGCTGAGGCCAAACGCCACGAACAACGCCGTGATGAACAGGTTGACCCAAATGTTGGCGCCGAGTTGCGAGACACCCACGGGGCCGACGATCGCGGTGACCAGCAGGCCCAGACCCGAAAACAGAACGATGATTCCCAGGCAGAAGACAATCGCTTGCGTGATGGAGTCGCGGCGGCTGGCCGATTCCCGATTCAGGAAGTACGACATGGTGATCGGGATCATGGGAAACACGCAAGGCGTGAAAATCGTCGCCAGGCCGAAGCCGAAGGCCACCAAGAGGAACGCTCCCAGACCTTGATCTTGCGAGCCACTGGATGAGCCGGGAGCGGCCGGTACTAGGTACTGGGGCGGAATGGAGAGCGACAGCAAAGGTGCGCCGGGATCGATCTTGAGGCTGGTGGTGGCGGTGCGCCGCACCGGTGGGATGCACTTCTGGTCGTTGCAGGTCTGGTAGCGCGCGGTGACGCTGAGATCCTGCGGACCGGCGGGCGCATCCTTTTTGAGTTTCAGTTCCACCAGGAACGTAACTTCGCGGTCGTAGGTCTCGGTTTCCGCGTTGGCGGTCGGATCGAATGCCTTATGCGGTTTGGGCTGCAAGATGCGGTAGCTCTCCACCGCGGGATTGGGAGCGACGTGAATGGTAGTGGGGATCGCCGACGCCGTGGACATTGAGTAGATGTGCCAGCCGGATTCGATTTGGCCGGTCATGCGCGCCAGCGCCGAGCCGCCGGGAGGAGCCGTGGCCGGTTCGACCGTGAGCTGCCATTGAACCTGGTTCTGTGCGAAGAGAGACGCCGCGGCGAGAAAGACCAGCCCGAGTCTGGTGGGCCAAACCATGCGCCGCTGCGCGGCGCCGGCAGACGACGAAAACCGATCGTCTGCCCTACTGGAATAGACCGTGCTCATGCTGCCCTTACTTCGCTGCTTCCCGCACGTGCTCGCGCAGGTCGTCCTCGATCAACTGGTTGATCTTGGCCTCACAAAACTCTTTGGCCACGCGGATGCCGTTCATGATGGCGTTGGGATTCGACCGGCCGTGGCAAATGATGCATACGCCGCGCACGCCCAGCAGGGGCGCGCCGCCGTACTCGGAGTAATCGAGGCGCTTCTTGAAATCGCTGTAGGCCGTCTTGGAGAGCACGTAGCCGATTTTGCGCGTGATGGTGGCCTCGAGGGATTCGTGCAGGAGATGCTTCACCATCTCGACGATGCCTTCGCTCACCTTGAGCGCCACGTTGCCGGTGAAGCCGTCGCAGACGATCACGTCGACATTACCGGCGTAAATGTCGCCGCCTTCGACATTGCCGACAAAGTTGATGTTGAGAGAGCGCAGCAGCGGCCAGGCGGCGCGGGTGAGCTCGTTGCCTTTATGCTCTTCCTCGCCGATAGAGAGAATGCCGACCCGCGGCTTGGGACGGCGTAGGATGGAGCGCGAATAGATCTCGGCCATCACGGCAAATTGCGAGAGCATGCGGGGCGAACAATCCACATTGGCGCCCACATCCACCAGCAGCACCGGGGAGCCTTGTACCGTGGGGAGGATGCCGACGAGCGCGGGCCGATCGACTCCGGGTACCACACCTTGCACCATCTTCGCAGTGGCCATGACGGCGCCGGTGTTGCCCGCGGAGAGGAATCCCTGCGCGCAGCCATCGCGCACCAGCCGCGAAGCCACGCGCATGGAACTATCGCGCTTGGCCCTCACGGCGCGGGCGGCGCTGTCGTCCATGGTCACGACTTCGCTGGCGTGCGCGATTTCGATGGGAAGATCGGACACGCCATCGTGATGCTGGAGCTCGCGCCGGACCACATCCTCCTGCCCCACCAGGATGACCTTCACGCCCAATTGCCGGGCGGCCCGAATTGCCCCTTCCACCTCGGATTTGGGCGCGTGATCCCCGCCCATTGCATCTACGGCAATGGTGAGCATGTGATGAGCTTAACGCTACTCCTGTTCCACTTCCACAACTTCGCGCCCTTTATACTGCCCGCAGTGCGGACACACACGGTGGGGCAGCTTGGGCTCGTGACAGTTGGGGCACTCAGAAAGGCCGGATGCCTTCAGCGCATCATGCGCGCGCCGGTTGCTGGTGCGCCTTTGCGAGTGTCTACGTTTGGGATTCGGCATATATCAGTTCCTAATTCGGTCTCCCGGCCTCCGGGATTCCATTCTCTCAAATAAAGTGTCACCGGTTCAGGTCGCGTAAAGCTCCCCACCGATCGTCTTGAGTTGCGAGCTTGCAATCGCAAGCCGTTTCGTTGCGGTTCTTGCCGCAAACCGGACAAATTCCCTTGCACGCCCCGCTGCAGACGCGCTGCATGGGCAAAGCCAGCAGAACCTGTTCGCGGAGGATATCCTCCAGTTCCATGCCATCGCCCTCGTAAAACCCGAGCTCGGTTTCGGCTTCGTCGATGGCTACTTCCTCGTCGCGGGCGATCTCGATCATGGGCCGGTAGAACAGGTCAAAAGGGGCATCCAGGGGAAAGCGTGCCTGGCCCAGGCAGCGGTCGCACTGCGCCGCCATTTCCACTCGGTACTGCCCGCGGACACGAATTTCCCCTTCCGAATGCGCCAGCAACTCGGCTGACCCCGTGGCGTGCAAAGCGCCAACCTGCTCCAGATCTTCCTCTTTGAAATCGATCTGGCCGGGTGCGAAGGTTTCGTCGAAACGAACCTTGCGCAGCTCCATCTCTTTGATACTGAGGAACATAGGGGGCCCTGCCGGCTGGGTAGAAGTCATCATTATACCATCGGGGGCGGCGGGTTCAGGCGGTCGAAGGCCGACCTGGGGGCCGCAGACCAAGTCCGGTTCCACCGAATTCTGCGAAACGAAGCCAAATTTGGGGTTCGGCCGGCCAGCTATCTAACTGAAAAAATTGGGCCTTTTGTTTGGGGCGGCGCCCAACGGTAAAACGAAAAACGAAGCCAATTTTCCCGCCGGTGGAGAAGAAGGCGCTAGTGAAGGAAAAGGCCGCCTGAGCGCGACCGGTCACTGCCGGATCTTGCCTGCCGCCATGCGATCGGCAAAGATCTTCGCGAACGTGTAGATGCTCTGCATGGGGTTGGCGCCAATAGACGTCGGAAACACACTGCCATCCACTACAAACAGATTGTTGGTTCCCCACACGCGGAAATCGCGCGACACAACACTATTTGCTTGGTTCGATCCCATCTTGTTCGTCGCCTGAATGTGGGCCGAGGTGATGATCGTTTGGTTGGGAATGAAGCGCAGATTCTTTTCCACCGCTGTGGCTTGATTGGGATTAGTGAGGATCACGGGACTCACACCGTCGCCAAGTATATCTTCGGTCGTCGGAAGGAATACCTGCTTAGCTCCCGCAAGGAACATGATGCGGACGGCCTCGGCCACGCCGCGGCGAAAACGAATTTTGTCCGGCTCCGATAGGACATAGTGGATGACCGGTTCGCCGTCTTTGTCGAGCGTGACGCGGTTGTCAGGCGACGGCGTATCGATCAGCATCACTCCGAATCCTGCCAGGTGCCGATACGATCTGACCATTTCAAACGTATGCATCGGCGGTCCAGGAGACATCAATGCGGCATAGAGCGGCTGGTCCGACATGGATTCGAGCGCGTAGCCATCAGTGACGAGTTTGTCGGAAACGTATACCGAGGCTTCCGTGCCCGTCAGCGCATCCACGATCCCATCGAACAAGCCCATGATGGGCATCGAGACATGGAACACCACGCCGCGCCCGATCTGATCGTTCTTGACTCCGGAGCGAAGAAGAATGGATGCGGAACCTAACGAGCCGGCGGAAAGAATCACGTTCCGGGCATGTATGGTTGCCTCCGTGCCTTCCGGGAGATGGAAGCCGTTGATGTCCGGGATCACGCCAGGGTCAGAGATCGGGGCTCGCATGCGAAACTCGATTCCGATCGCTTTGCGGTTCGCGTCGAATAGAACGCGCCGCACATCGGCATCGGGAATCATGCCCAGAGGATTCGTTCTGTCAGTCAAAGCTTCGAGCACGAGTTGACTTTCTGAAGAGCGCTTGTCCGTTACGGGATAAGGCGACTTTCCGGGAGGATAAGTGTTCAGGTCGTATAAGGATGGGTGGAGACCTGCCAGTTTCGCGCCATCCCACAAGGCGCGATTGTTGACATTGATCTCGCTCTCCGAGAGGACACGCGTGCCGACGGAGGATTTAACCCATTCGTACGCGCTCGCCAGTTGCTGCTTGGTGAAATCCTCCTTTCCGATGCGCCCCTCATGCCGCCATCCATCGATCTTGGCGAGGATTTCCGGCAGTGTCGGCGCAAAGCAGAGGTCCACGTTGACCTGGGATCCGCCGCCTACTGCCAACCCGTTGCGAACGCGGATGGCTCCGTCTTCTGTGGTGCGGGTGTCGATCAGGTCATCAATGAGCCGCGTCTCCATCGCGCCGGGCACAATGAACGAGCCTTTCTCTACGAGCACGACTTGCTTGCCGCCGCGCCGCAATTCGTGCGCCAGAACGGAACCTGCCGGGCCGCTGCCGACGATGAGATAGTCGATCGGTCCGCCAGCCTGGGTGATTTCTTTGTGACCGGCATCATAGCGGAGCCGCGTGGGAGGTAGCTGCGGTCGATTGCGCTCGATCCAATCGGGTGGCGCGTATAGGCTGAGTTTGACTCCCGTCAGAGGTTCCTGAATAGCGCCGTAAGCTTTCACCACGTAAAAGTTCCGTACATTTGTCACGAGGCGGCGTGGTTCGTTTTCGGAACAGTTTTGCAATAACGTTAGCGCGCGTTGGCGTTCGGACGGAGACATATCCGCGAAAACTGCGGTCTTGGCAGTGCGGACCAGCGCATCCATACCACACGCGGGTCCAAACTGACCCAGATTAGTGAAAGGTGCAATCAACTGGCGGAATAGGGGAACCTGACCCGCGCTTGCCCATATACCTTCGTCTGCTGCGTTCAGTAGTTGCGATAGTCTGGCATCGTTTTTGAACTCTTCGACGGGCAGGAACGTAGATATCAGTGCATCGTGCGTATTCCGGTAAAGGTCCGGAGAGTTAGCGGCTGACTGCGCCCACGCGGCATGCGCGAGGATAACGAATGAAAACAGCAAGCGCATGACTAGAGTCTAGCGGGTAAATTGTAAGTACGATAGGGCAATGGCAAGAAGAAAGATCAGCACCATTCAAAAGGTCGCTTGGGGATACGCGATCTTGTTTCTGGGCGTGTACGCGCTCGATTACGTGCCCGGAACCATGGATGCGAACGGCAAAATGTTCGGACTGTACAGCATGACGCCTCTCGTAGATGCCGGACATCTCGTGTTAGGCGCGCTCGCGCTCATCTGCGCCTTGATCTCACAGAAAGCGGCTCGGCTCTATTTCTGGATGCTCGGTGTCGTTTACGGCATTGATGTGGTGACGTACGTCTTCACTCATCTGCATACCATCAGCCCGATGACGAACTTCCTGGTGAACCTGCCCCACACGATCATTTTCATCTCAGCGTTTATCATCGCGGCAAAGGTAGATAAGGGCGTGAACAGTGCGGTTCCGCAGGGCGCGTAAGATCCTGAAGTGGATCCTGCGCGTGGGCATTGCAGCGGTGGGCCTGTTCCTGGTCGCTGCGATCGTATTTGAACTGCATTGTTCGACGGTGCGCGGGAGGTTTCAACCCTCGGGCCCCGCTTTCGCGGGAAAAGACATTCCTGGTTACGGGCGCCCGGAAGATGACACCTTCCTGACTTATGCGGAATGGTATATCGTCTGGAGTTACCAGGAGAAGGCTGCCTGGCAGGAAGCGCACTCCCCTTCGGGATTCCCATATTTCGGCGCGATTGGACAGTATTGGAGCGGTTATTGCTGCTCGTACGGAGTAGTCCGCGGCCGTTATCCTTTCAATTTTGGAGACCACTTGATGCTGGTCGTGATCGGAACCAGCTTCACCGTGGAGTACGGTCTCAAGGGGGTATTTGAGAACACAGTCGGCCGGTTGACGGAGTGGATTAGTGGGTCGCCGGCTGAGGAAGATCAGTATGCGGCGCGCGTAGCTCGGAATTATGGGGTCTTCGTGGCAGATCGCCCATTCTACGAATTTCCGTTCTTCTCGGCCTTGCGGGGGCTTTGGACGGACACGAAGTTCTGGGGTCCTCACTTATTGCGTAAATGGGAGCGAAAGGCGTGGCTCTCGCTCGATTATGCAATCGAGGGACTCTATTGCGGGCTTATCGAAATAGCCAGCCATGCGGTTTATGGGGTTGAGGAAGACGTCACGTACGCGTGGATCAACAACGCGCCGGACCCAGTCATATCTGGTGTTCCAGCCGTCCGTAAAGTGAAATCGCTCGGGACTGATTCATGGATCATCCGGATGCCGAGATACCAGAAATTTACGAACGCCGCCGAGCAGTTGTTGCGCGGGCAGGCGCGGTTCGTGGAGATCGCCGGCAACCGGCAGATCATGGTGACGGCCGTTGTTCCCCGCGGCTGGAGTTTTCCACTACCGGCGGGCGAGATATTATTCTCAAGCAAGGTGCTTACGGACGCACGCTCGAAGCGGGTGGCACTTCGTTTCCCGGTCGAGAGTCTTGGCTGGATTGTCGATACGTTCCCGATCGAGCACATTTACGATTACTAACTCCTGGGGCGCCGCACAGGTGCGCTTCGCACACCCTGGCAGACCGCGAAAGACGACGGTCTGCCCCACAGAAGGCACGGAAGGCAGCGAAATACGCCTCGCTATTTGGTCAGAAGCTATACCGCAAGCCCAGAATCCCGTAGGAATTGCGATGGTATTGGCCGAGGAAATCGCTGTCGGCTCCGTGTATCCAGGCGATGCCGGCGGTGGCGCGCCAATGCTGGCCCCAGGCCTGGCTGTACTTCGCTTCGAGAAATACGCCTTGGCCGTTCTGCCGCACCACGCCTTCGAACGTGAGGCTGCGGTTGGTGTCGATGGTGTAGCCGGCAAGTCCTGTGACGGCACGCGCGAATCCGCGCTCGGGGGAGTAAAACGGGGTGGAGCCGTGCCGCGTCAGCGCTTCGCCGGTATAGCCGCCCACGAAGGACCATTCACCCGATTGGCGCTCCAACTGAACCACGTAGAGAACGTACTCATCGCTGGCGGCCGTGGTGGAAGTGAAATAAGCCGCCTCCGCTTTGAGGGTCAGCAGGCTGAGCGGCACGGCCGCATCGCCGCCGTACATGCGCATCTGCGGATAGTAGCGCTCCACATCCACGGTCAGCGGCTCCGGCTCCTGGAAATTGAACACCGGCAGGTTATTGTGGCCGTCGTAAAACGAGAGCGAATACTCCGCCACGGCCCCGATGTGGTTCCAGCGTGCCCCGAACTGCGAGCCGCCCGGAAACGAGGGCCGCAGCTCGGTGAGCGCGATGCCCGGCGGCAGGTTGCTCCATCGCTGGTCGAGCAGCGGAATGCGGCTGGGTGTAAACAGCGGCGCCCACACCACGTCGACGGTGTTCGACTGACCGCCATAAGTCGCGCGCGCCGCCGTGATGCCCAGGAAATCGCTGTCGACAACAGTCAGGTAGTCTTGCGGCGCGAAACGGTCAGTCGGATTCAGTATGTCGGCCTTGCCCCAGCGGATGAATTGCTTACCCAATACAACCGTGAGCTTCTTCTTCGAATAGGTGGCGTTGAGTTGCCGCACCCCGAACGCAGGACGCCGCCGTTCGCGATCGTCCCAGGAGATTTCCCAAGCGCGATCCACCTGCCTATGCGTGTCCGCGCGCGCGTCGATGCCGCCTGCAAACTGCCAGGCCGAATTCAGCTTGTAGAAGGCCTCGTAGCGGAACAGCGCTTCGCCGATTGCCTGCCCGCTGTCGTTCGGCGCGGTTTGCGGATAGCCGATGAAATCAGTCTCCAGAAATCCGCGCTGCGTAAAGGCCTGCCCAAATACCGCACCGGTAAGCCCCGCAACCCATAACCCACAACCCACCACCCGCTTCACATCTGCCGCCGCAACGCCTGCACCGTGAAATCGTCGTCCTTCATGGGCACGTTGTAGCGCACGTTCTCCAGCTTCAGGATCGTCCGGCTCTTGCGGCCCAGGTCGGTCATCTCCAGCAGGCGCGCCGTCCAGATTCCCTGGATGTTCTGGATGTCTCTGTCCACCAGGCGGCGCACCAGCTTGTCCTTCACGTAGTTCTCATACTGC
>DATJAK010000326.1:0-32194 GCA_035516375.1 Bryobacteraceae bacterium | reverse complement strand
CGGGTTGAACCGGGCGGCCAGCAGATGATCCACGCGGAAACCGGGGGGTTTGCCCAGGACGATTGTGAACCCGCGGTAGATCTGGGACGCGAAGACTAATAGCACCAGGGACCCTGCTACCTGCGCCACCACCAGCGTGTTCCGTCCCAGAAAACGACGCCCTTTGCCGTTGTCACCCTTACCGGATTTCAGCGCCGGCACCAGATCGAGACGCGTGCTCCGGAAGGCTGGAACGATGCCGCACAACAGCACGCTGGCCAGAGTAACCAGCAGCGTGAACAGCACCACGCGGGCATCCAACCGTACGTCAAACACCAAGGGCGGATCGCTGGGGATGCGGAACCGCGAAAACATGTCGGCATTGGCTTGCGCCACCAGGAGTCCCAGCGCGCCGCCAATGGTGGCAATCACAAGGCTCTCCATCAACAATTGACGGATGAGGCGGAATCGTCCGGCGCCAATGGCCAGCCGCACGGCGATCTCGCGCGAACGCGCCCGCGCACGTACCAGCATCAGATTGGTTACGTTGGCGCACGCGATCAACAGTACGACCCCGCCGATGGACAACAGGAACACGATGAACGCCGCCTGGAGCGGTTCCTGCTCCATGTACGATTGCCGGTCCGTAAACGCCACCAGCGAAGCCTCCCGGTTGGTGGCCGGATAAGCTGTCGCAAGCTGCTGGCCGATCACGCGCACTTCGGCTGCGGCTTGCGGTAAACCGACGCCCGGCCGCAAACGGCCGCGAACCATCAGCTCGCGGTAGTCGCGGCGCTCCAGAATGTCCGCTTGCGCCTGGCCCGAAAGCCGCGGCGCCATCGCCAGCGGAACAAATATATCGGTGCGGCCGAAGTGGTTGGACCCTAAGAAGGAATCCGGCACGACGCCCACCACTGTAAAGGCAATGCCGTTGAGAAAAATCGTCCGGCCGAGGACCTCGCGGCTGGCCGCGAAAGCGCTCTGCCAAACCTCGTGGCTCAGCACGGCGACTGCATCGCGGCCGCGTACCTGATCTTCATCGTCACGAAATCCGCGCCCGAGCTCCATCGGCACGCCCAGCACCGCGAAGAAATTCCCGCTCACCGCCTCGCCGGATTTCATCTCCGCCAAGGCGCCCTTTTCCGCTGCGAACCCCAACGAAGTGATTTGCGCCGCGGTGAGGCCGGCGAAGGAATGGCTGCGGTCGCGCAGATCCGCGTAATCCGGATACGACAGCCGGAAGAACCGCCCCTCGGTGTTGCTTTTCGTATCCCGCAGCAGCGAGTGAACTCGAATAACGCCCGAGGCGTCCGGGACCGCCATCGGCCGCAGCACCAGGGCGTCCGCGGAACTGAAGGCCGCTGCCGCCGCGCCGATTCCCAGCGCCAGCGAGAGAATAGCCACCAGCGCGAAACCCGGATTCTGCCGTAACGTACGCACAGCGTATCGGAAGTCGGCCAACATGCGGACGGTGGGATGCACCCCGCGTGCCAGCGGCCTCCCGTGCGTATGTGATAGCAAATACTGCCTGCGCCGGAACCTACGGCAGCGCGGCGCTGTCCGCTTGTGGGACGAACACCTTCACGAACGGGACGGTGCTGCCCGCAATCGTTCTCAGACCTCCATCGGGAGGCTGTGCGAGTCCGTCACGCCCGGGCCGGTGCGCAAGTCAACAGCCTTCGACCCTTGTTAATTGCCCGAGAACCGTATGATAGAAAGCACCTGGCTAGCCGATCGGCTGCTTTCAGCGCGAAAGGATATGGCCTCGTCTGCTCGACGAAGCGCTCCAACTCTTCGACCTGGTCCGCCCCGTGGAGAACGGTTTCGGAATAGCCAAACGATCCCTCCCAGAACAGCCATTGCACGGATTGTTCATCGGTCAATTTTCTGAGCACCGAAGCCGGTAAAGAATTACGCCAGCGGTGAATGGAGTGAAGTTTCTGCAGAAAGCGAATGGAGTTGCCCTGGACGTCGATCAACCACCGATGATGCGACAGTCCGGCTATTTCGCCCTCGTGTCCTCGGCACGTCTCCCAAATCCGCGAAGGTATCTCAACATAACCGGCCTTCGCGATACGGATCATTTCGGAACAGACCCAGAGCGGGTCACGGATATCCTCCAGCGTGTGGGAACAAGTGACGAAATCGATTTCCTGATCCCGAAACGGATAAGGCTGCCGGTCGCAGATATCGCGCTTAATCCATGTTTCACTGCTAAATCGTTCCGCCGTGCCGCCGATTGCCGGAATCGGGTTGTTGCGTGCGAACGTGCGGTTGTAATAGCCCCGTGTTTCGTACGGACCCATGTCCATCACGTAGTTTGCGCGATTAAAGGGATGTGCCCAGCCTCCGATATCCAGAACGACGTCGGACGGCTTCAAGCGGTCCATGATGAAATCAGAATTTTTCTGTAGCACGAGCCGATCCCTCAGAGAATATTGGTGCCTCAATATAGCGGCCAGGGGGACGGTCCTGCAAGTACTAGTAGGTTGGCGCGCGTGCTGTCGGCCTGTGCGCGCCCTTCCTCGAGCCTGCTGGCACCTGGAATCAACCTGGAGTAAGCTTCAGACATGGCGACCGCTGCACGCACCGATACACCGCCACCGCCGCTGACGGCTCTATCCGAAGACGAGAAGCTCTTCCAATCCACCGTCCGCAGATTTGCCCGCGAGCAAATCCGCCCCTACGTTCGCGAGATGGACGAGGCCGGCGCCTTCCGCAAAGACATCATTTCCCAATTCTTCGAAATGGGCCTGATGGGTATCGAAATCCCCGAGGAACTTGGCGGACAGGGCGGCAGCTTCTTTCAGGCGGTATTGGCCGTCGAGGAACTTTCGGCGGTCGATCCTTCAGCCGGAGTCATCGTTGACGTACAGAATACGCTTTGCATCAATGCGCTGATACACTGGGCCACCCCGCAGCAGAAGTCCCATTATTTTCCAGCACTCGCGAAGAATACGGTGGCTTCCTACGCCTTGTCGGAGGCGGGGTCGGGATCCGACGCGTTCGCCATGGCCACTCGCGCCGAGGATCGCGGCGACCACTTCCTGCTCAATGGGCGCAAACTCTGGATCACCAATGCAGCCGAAGCCGGCTTGTTTCTGCTGTTCGCCAATGCCAGGCCGGAAGCCGGATATAAAGGGGTCACCGCGTTCTTGATCGAGCGCGGGTTTCCGGGCTTTCAGGTAGGGAAAAAGGAAGATAAACTCGGCATCCGCGCTTCCTCTACCTGTGAATTGATTCTCGACAACTGCCGCGTGCCCCGTGAAAATGTGATGGGCGAAGTCGGCGGCGGTTATAAGATCGCGATCGAGACGCTGAACGAAGGCCGCATCGCCATCGGCGCCCAGATGATCGGGCTGGCGCGGGGCGCGCTCGATCATGCCATTGCGTACGCAAAAGAACGAAAGCAGTTCGGCAAAACCATCGGTGAGTTCCAAGGCGTGCAATTCGAGTTGGCCAGGATGGCCACCGAGGTTGAGGCGGCGCGCCTGTTGGTTTACAATGCAGCCAGACTCCGCGACGCCGGTCTCCCGTTTCAGACCGAAGCCGCCATGGCAAAATACTTCAGCTCGGAGATCGCCGAGAAGGTTGCCTCCAAGGCCATCGAAGTCCACGGAGGCGTGGGAATTACGAAGGATTACCCGGTGGAGAAACTCTACCGCGACGTCAAGATTGGCCGCATTTACGAAGGCACCAGCAACATCCAACTCTTGACCATCGCCAAGAAACTGCTGGGTAAGTAGGTTCGTCTTACCTGTGAGGGAACATGCGCAATTTGGTACTTGCATTTGCTTTAGGGTCCGTTAGTCTGCCCATCTGGGCGGCCGACGCCGCGGGCACTGCGCCCGCCATCAACCCGGAAGAAATCATCCAGAAGTTCGCCGCCAAAGAGGCCGACTTCCGGGAAGCGCGGAACAACTATACCTACCGGCAGTCGGTGAAGATGGAAGAACTCGACGGCGCCGGCAATCCCACCGGCGGCAAGTGGGAAATCGTGGAAGACATCATCTTCAGCCCGGATGGCAAGCGCATGGAGAAGGTGGTATACGCTCCCGTGGTTTCGCTGCAACGCATCCTTCTTACACCTCAAGACCAGCAGGATTTGCGCGATGTGCAGCCGTTTGTGCTGACGACATCAGATATCGGTGACTACGACATTCGCTACCTGGGCCGCGAGAAGGTCGACGAGATCGGCACCTACACGTTCGCCGTGAAGCCCAAAAAGCTGGCGGCGAACAAACGCTACTTCGAAGGCGAAATCTGGGTGGACGACCGCGATCTGCAAATCGTCAAGACCTACGGCAAAGGCGTGGGCCAAAAGAAGGGCGACGACGCCTACCCGAAATTCGAAACCTACCGCGAGCAGATTGACGGCAAATACTGGTTCCCCACTTACACGCACGCCGACGACACGCTGCACTTCAAAAACGACAGCGTCCACATCCGGATGGTGGTGAAATACCAGGACTACAAGAAGTACGAAGGCAAGTCCACCATCAAATACGGAGACGTCGTGGATGACAAGAACCCCGGCAAGAAGCCGGACGCGCCGCCGTTGACGCAGAAATAAGACATAGCATCGGATTATCGGAGTCGGACTGCAGATCAACGCCGGTCGGATAGTCGGCGACCGGACCGAGGCAGTCGAGGAGGCGCAGACTAAGGAGTAAACTAGGCGCGTATGCGATTCCTCATGAGGCCGGCGCCTAAGGTTGTCGCGGCGATGTTCATCGTCGTGGCGGGTCTTGCTCGCGCGCAGAGCGCCGACGCACTGGCGGAATTCGAGGTGGCGTCGGTCAAGCCGAACAACACGGATGAGCGGATGGATTACGGTGTTCGCGGCGACCGGCTGTTCGGCAGAAACATGCCCGCGATTGGGTGGATCGAAATCGCGTATAAATTCAGAGAGCTCCAGATCGTTGGGCCTGCCTGGATTTCGCAGGAGAAGTTCGACATTGAGGCGAAGGCGGGGAATTCGGGTCGTGAGATGCGGCCCATGTTGCAGTCGCTGCTCGCGGACCGATTCAAGCTGACGGTGCACCGCGAAACGAGGGAATCGCCAGTGTACTCGCTCGTGGTCGGGCGCGGCGGCATCAAAATGAAACCATCGAAGGACCAGACTCCTTGGTCGGGCGATTTCCCCAACGGCACGCCGCACGGCCAACCGACATCGGGCGCGAGTCCGACGGTGCTTGCGCCGGGCCGGTTCGCTGGCGAAGCGGTACCGATGAGCATGTTCGTTACGCTGCTCGCAGATCAGGTCGGGCGGCCCATTGTTAACAGGACCGGGCTCACCGGACGGTACGATATCGATCTCCGCTTCGCGCCCGGCGACACGGACACCTCACCGCAATTGGACACCGCTGTGTCGTCGGTGTTCACGGCGATTCATGAGCAACTCGGCATGAGGCTGGAACCGGCGAAAGCCCCCGTTGAAGTCTTGGTTATCGATCACATCCAGAGGCCGAGCGCCAATTAGCGCGGGAGAACAATTCGGCAACAGGGCCTCCAGCCCAGGTGTGCAAAACATCTCGACAACATAAAAACGTTATGTTGCTCAATCGCGCCATGCCGGTTCGACTCAGTAACAACGCCAGCCCAGACAAGTGGCTAGCCGATAGCGGCTGCCGCTCCCGATGCGCTAAACTGCTGGTAGTGGGAACCGGAACGGCATTTTCCGGTCCCCACACGACGCTTACCGCCGGCCCTTACGGGTCCAAACGATCAGCGCCGTAAGCCGGCCGAACATCGACCGGAGCTTTACCAGCAAGAGGATTCATAAGCTGGATCCTCCTTTCTAGCTTCGAGTGGAAGGCCCGGACCAAACTCCGGGCTTTCCCGTTTGAAGCTCCAACTTCTCGCGGGAACCAGCCCAATCCACTATCCACCAGAAATCGAGTAGTGGCGCGCACCGGGGCCGCCTCTCTTCTGGGTTGCGCACCGCTCCAGTTTGGGACTTTCGCCGGTTTCGTGCTACGGCTTCAAAGGATCTCGTCATCCACGTTCGCGCCCTCTTCATCGTCACACCCCGCGTGGGGACCACGATGCCTCGGGTGGCCTTTTGGTTTGCGCTCGTTCTCACGATGGGTGCCGCGCAGGTTCCAACCGCCCACTCTGACGCACCTCGGTTCGAGCTCGATGCCATTCACCCGAGCGATCCCAACGAATCCTCCGCCTCATCTGGGTGCCGGACCACTCCCGGCCTGATGAGATGCACGAACGTCACTTTGAAGCGTTGCATCGTCGGCGCCTACGGAGTTGGACCCGGCCGCGTTCTCGGCGGCCCCAGATGGATCGACACCGACCGCTTCAATATCACCGGGCGAGCGGATCAACCGGTCAACGATAAAGGCCTGATGGCGATGCTCGAAACGTCGCTCGCCGAGAGATTCCATCTCGTCCTTCATCGAGAATCACGACGCGTCGAAACGATGGTTCTGCAAATCGCTACGAAAGGCGCGAGGCTTCAGCCGGCAGGCGAGGCACGCCCTTCCTGGAAGAACATACACGACCACATCGACGCCACGAAGATCACAATGGGCGAGTTCGCCGAGATTCTCTCTCGCGACCTGACTCTGCCGGTGGTAGACCGCACCGGTCTAACTGGAGCATTCAACCTCAGGCTGCGCTGGAACCCGGACCCTGCCGATGCGCTCGAACGCGACGAAGCTGCGGGTGTGCTCCGGTTGGAAATGTCCACTGCGATTGAGCGGCAGCTCGGATTAGTGCTCAAGTCGCAGAAAATGCCGGCAGGCGTACTGGTGATCGACCATGCGGAGAAACCATCGGCGGCGGAGAACTGAGGGCACGGGCTTGCCTCCAGGCTTTTGGACTTCGCCCGTTTCCTGCTAACCCCCTTCTAGTGCCATCCACCACGTTCCAGTAGAGGTATGGCGCCTGCCGCTCCCAATGCGCTAAACTGCTGGTAGTGGGAACCGGAAGGGCTTGTTCCGGTCCCCACCCGACGCTTACCGTCGGCCCTTACGGGTCCAAACGATCAGCGCCGTAAGCCGGCCGAACATCGACCGGAGCTTTACCAGCAAGAGGACCATAAGCGGGATCCTCCTTTCTAGCTTCGAGTGGAAGGCCCGGACTCACTCCGGGCTTTCCCGTTTGAAGCTCCAACTTCTTGCGGGAACCAGCCCAGTCCACTGTCCACCAGAAATCGAGTAGTGGCGCGCGCCGGGGCCGCCTCTCTTCTGGGTTCACCCACCGCCCGCGATCCAGTTCCTTTGGACTTTCCTCCGTTTCCTGCTACCCTTTTCTGGTGCCATCCACCAAGATCACCGTCAACAGCAACGGCTCCGTTCGCATCGAAGGCGACTTCGAAATTGTCGACCCGACCGGCAAGGCATTCGGGCTCGCAGGGAGGACGATCGTCTCGCTTTGCCGCTGCGGTCAGTCGGCCAATAAGCCGTTCTGCGACGGCAGCCACAAGCGCATTGGATTCGCCGACGAAGTGGCTGCGCGCGACCTTCCCCCACCCGCCCCAAAAGTCTGAAAACGCTGCCTCTTTCGAGCCATTGCGACGGCTGCGGCGTAACTTTACTATTGGCCTGAGCGCCTGTAAACTACGAGTCCTATGCGTATATTATCCCTGTGTGATCGTGACGGGACCCGGTATGCCCCGCTAAGATCCTGGGTTTTCTGTCTGTTACCGATCGTCGCCCTGACTTTGGCCGGCTGTTCGAGCGAAGGAGTCAATGCCGGCAGCCCCGGGCCCGGCGGCGGGAAGGGCGGCAAAAAGGGCTTCGGTGGCGGCGATGTCCCGGTTACGGTCGCTACCGTCTCCGAACGAACCGTCCCCGTCGAAGTCAACGTGATCGGCAACGTCGAAGCGTACTCCACCATTTCCGTGAAGGCGCAGGTCGGCGGCGAGCTCACCAAGGTCTACTTCAAGGAAGGCGACTTCGTGAAGAAGGGCGACCCCCTGTTCTCGATCGATCCGCGTGCCTTCCAGGCCGCACTGGATTCCGCCACTGCCACGGTCGCCAAAGACCAGGCCGTGCTCGGTCAGGCGAAGGCCAATCTGGCAAAGGACAAAGCGAACTTGCGCTATCAGCAGGCCACCGCAACCCGCTATGCCGAACTGCTGAAGACCGGCATCATCTCGAAGGACCAGGCCGAGCAGTTATCCGCCACCGCCGATGCCACCACCCAGTCCGTCGCCGCCGATGAAGCCGTGATCCAGAGCGCCTCCGCCGATCTCGAAGCCGCGAGAGCAGCCGTCGAGTCTGCGCAGGTGCAACTGAGCTATACCAAAATCAGCTCGCCCATCGATGGCCGCACCGGCAACCTCTCGGTCAAGCTGGGCAACGTGGTCCCCGCCAACACCGTCGAACTGATCACGATCACCCAGATCGAGCCGATCTACGTGACATTCGCCGTACCCGAAGCGCAGTTGGGCGATGTGAAGCGCTACATGGCCGAGCATGCGCTAACCGTTCGAGCCAAGACACAGGATGAGTCGGCGGTGGAAGAGAGCGGCACTCTCACGTTCGTCGATAATGCCGTGGATACGACCACGGGGACGATCAAGCTCAAGGGCACCTTCGAAAACCACGACCGTAAACTCTGGCCCGGGCAGTTTGTGCGCGTGAGCCTGCGCCTTTCCATGCGGGCGAACGCCATCGTGGTGCCCAATCAAGCCATCCAGACGGGCCAAAACGGAACCTTCGTATATGTGGTGCGGCCGAACCGCACGGTGGAAGTGCGGCCGGTTACCGCGAGCCTCCGCGTGGACCAGGACATGGTGATCGACACCGGTCTCGAGTCCGGCGAAACGGTCGTTACCGAAGGTCAGTTGCGTCTGGCGCCCGACAGCCACGTATCGATCCGGGATGGACGCGGTGGACCAGCCGGTAGAGGCGGTGGCCGGGGCCGCGGTCAGGGCAACTTCGGAGGCGGCGAACAGAAGGGACCGCAAACCTAAAGCGCAGGCTTGCGCGGCAGGGGACAAGGGCTGGCGTGAACGTTTCCGAACATTTTATTCGCAGACCGATCGCGACCAGCTTATTGATGGTAGCGATTGCGATGTTCGGCGTGATCGCCTATCGCGCCCTGCCCGTCAGCGATCTGCCGCAAGTCGACTATCCCACCATCCAGGTGCAGGCCAGCCTCCCCGGCGCCAACCCTGAGACCATGGCCTCCTCGGTGGCCACCGTGCTCGAGCGCCAGTTCACCACCATTGCCGGGCTCGATTCCATGATCTCCCAGAGCAACATGGGAGGCACGCAGATCACCCTGCAGTTCGATCTGAGCCGCGATATCGATGGCGCCGCCGTGGACGTGGAGACCGCCATCGCCGCCGCCACACCGCTGCTGCCTTCGGGCATGCCCACGCCGCCCTCCTTCAAGAAACAAAATCCCGGCGACTCGCCCATCATTTATATGGCGATGACATCCCCCACCCTGCTGATGTCAGATGTCGACGAATACGCCGAGAATATGATCGCCACCCGGATCTCGATGATTCCGGGCGTGGCGCAGGTCCAGGTATGGGGCTCGGCCAAGTACGCGGTGAGGGTGCAGATGGACCCGAATCAGTTGGCTTCCCGCCATATCGGCCTCAATGAGATCAACGACGCCATCCAGAATTGGAATGTCAACCTTCCGACCGGCACCTTGTTCGGTCCCCACACTTCCTACAACGTCCTGGCGAACGGCCAACTGAAACGCGCTGCCGACTATGGGCCGATGATCGTCGCTTATCAAAACGGCGCCCCGGTACGGCTCAACGAAGTGGCCCACGTGATCGACAGCGTTGAGGATGATAAGCAAGTCGCCCGCATGTACGGCAAAGACTTCCCGCCGAATGGATCGAGCGTCGTGCAGCTTGCCGTAAACCGCCAGCCGGGCAGCAATACGCTGGAGGTGATCGATCACATTCGGGCGCTGCTGCCCACGTTCAATCAGATCATCCCGCCGGCCGCGAAACTGGTCATCCGCGGCGACCGCGGCCGGAACATCCGCGAGGCGTTCCACGACATTCAGTTCACCATGGTGGCCACTCTGGGCCTCGTCATCCTGGTGATTTTCCTGTTCCTGCGCAACATCCCCGCCACCCTGATTCCGGCCATGGCACTGCCCTTCTCGATTCTGGGCACCTTCTCCATCATGTACGTGCTGAACTTCAGCATGAATAACATCTCCATGATGGCGTTGATTCTCTCGGTCGGATTTGTGGTCGACGATGCCATCGTCATGCTCGAGAACATCGTCCGCCACATCGAGCACGGAGAAAAACCGTTAGTCGCGGCCCTGCGCGGATCGAAGGAAATCGGCTTCACGATCGTTTCGATGACGCTTTCGCTGGCCGCCGTCTTCATCCCGATTCTGTTCATGTCGGGCATTCTGGGCCGTCTGTTCCGCGAATTCGCGGTTACCATCTGCGCGGCGATTCTGATCTCGGGTGTGGTATCGGTCACGCTGACCCCCATGCTGTGCAGCCGCTTCCTGCGCGCCGCCGGACCGCAGCGGCACGGCTATCTGTATCGCCGGATCGAGAGCGGATTCGACGCCATGCGCAACACCTACGCCGGAAGTTTGCACTGGGTGCTGGCTCATCGCCCCGTGATGCTGGTGACGTTCCTGGCGGTGATTGGCGCCACCGCGTATCTCTACTTGGTAGTGCCCAAAGGCTTCATTCCCGATACCGACAACGACCAGTTCAACGTCAACATGCAGGCGGCGCAGGGCACTTCGTATTACCAGATGATTCGATACGGCGAGCTCGTCGCCCGAATTGCGCTCCAGGACCCGGACATCGAAAGCTTCTTCATGCGGACTGGCGGCAACGGCGGCCAGGCCAACAACGGCCAGCTCAACGTAAACCTGAAGCCGCGCCGTCAGCGCAAGGCAACCGTGAACGACATCGTGAATCGGTTCCGGCCGAAGATCTCGAACATCCCCGGTCTGCGCATCTCCATGCAGATCCCTCAGGCCATCCGCGTGGGCGGCCGCAATTCGAGCGCAGCCTATGACTACACGCTGTACGGTCCGGACACGGAAGACTTATACCGCCAGGCGCCCAAGCTGGAAGAAGCCATGCGCCGATTGCCCGGCTTGACCGATGTGATCAGCGACCTGCAAATCAAGAACCCGCAGGTTCGGATCACCATCGACCGCGACCGCGCCGCGGCCTTGGGCATCGACTGGAACAACATTTCGAGCATGCTGTACGATGCCTTCGGACCCGAGCTGGTCTCCACCATCTACGGCAACAACAATCAGTACCGCGTGCTGCTCGAACTGCTGCCGCAATACCAGCGCCAGGAAGATTCGCTCAAGCTGCTCTACCTGAAAGCCAATACGGGGCAATTGGTCCCGCTCGATGCCGTGGCCACGCTGAAACTAGACGCCGGCCCGAACAGCATTCCGCACTCCGGCCAGTTGCCCTCTGTGACCATTTCGTTCGGCTTGCGGCCCGGAACCTCCCTGGGTCAGGCCACCGATGAAGTAGAAGAAATCGCCCGCCAGATCCTTCCCGCCAGCATCACGGGCACCTTCCAGGGCTCCGCCAAGCTTTTCCAGGACTCCATGCGCAACATGGGCCTGCTGCTGATGATTGCGGTCCTGGTGGTTTATATCGTCCTGGGGATTCTCTACGAAAGCTACATCCATCCGCTCACGATTCTGTCGGGTCTGCCCTCGGCGGGCTTCGGCGCGCTGCTGACGCTGCTGCTGTTCAAGATCGAGCTGAGCATTTACAGCTTTGTCGGGCTCATCATGCTGATCGGCATCGTCAAGAAGAACGCCATCATGCAGATCGACTTCGCTCTGGAGGTCGAGCGCAAGGAAGGCAAGTCTCCGCTAGAGGCGATTTACGAAGGTTGCCTGATTCGTTTCCGCCCGATTATGATGACCACCATGGCCGCGCTCCTGGGTGGCATCCCGATCGCTCTCGGCTTCGGCGCCGGCGGCGAATCGCGCAAGCCCCTGGGCATGGCGGTGGTGGGCGGCCTGGCCTTTTCGCAATTGATCACACTGTATTTGACTCCGGTCGTCTACACATATATGGCAGCGCTCTTAGACCGGTGGCGGGCTCTGCGCGGCTCGCGCAAGGTCCTGGAACATCAACCGGCGCTGCAATCGGGCGATTGACGGATGAACATCTCCCAAACATTCATCGAACGGCCGATTGCCACCAGCTTGCTGATGGGCGCGATCGCCCTGTTCGGCGCCGTGGCCTACCGCGGCCTTCCCGTCAGCGATCTGCCCAACGTCGATTTCCCGACGCTGCTGATCACGGCGAGCCTCCCCGGCGCCAGCCCGGAAACCATGGCGTCGTCGGTCGCCACGCCGCTCGAAAACCAGTTCTCCCTCATCGCTGGGCTGACCTCGATGTCGTCGACCAACTCGCAGGGCTCGACATTGATCACCCTCGAATTCGACCTCAGCCGCAAGCTCGATGGCGCTGCCGTGGACGTACAGGGCGCGATTACGCAAGCCGCCCGCCTGCTGCCGCCCAACATGCCGACACCGCCCACTTTCACCAAGGTGAACCCGGCAGATCAGCCTATCCTCTATCTCGCGCTGACTTCGGAAACTTTGCCGCTGTGGACGCTCGATGAATACGCCGAGACCCGCATCGCGCAGCGCATCTCGACCATCTCCGGTGTTGCCCAGGTGCAGGTGTTGGGGCAACAGAAATACGCCGTCCACGTGCAGATGGACCCGCACGCCTTAGCTGCGCACGGGGTGGGGTTGAACGAGATTCAAACCGCGCTGACGAACTGGAACGTGAATCTGCCGACTGGCTCCATCATCGGGCCACAGCGGGCGTTCACCTTGATGGCCAGCGGCCAGTTGATGAACGCCGCACAGTATCGGCCGGTAGTAGTGGCTTACCGCGGGGGCTCTCCCGTTCGCCTGGAAGAGCTGGGCAATATCATCGACAGCGTGGAAGATGATAAGACCGCATCGTGGTTCTACAAGAATGGCGCCAGCGACCGCGCCATCATTCTGGCCATCCAACGCCAGCCCGGCACCAACACCATCACCGTTACCGACGGCGTGAAAAGCCTGCTGCCGGTCTTCAAGAACGAGCTGCCGCCGTCGGTCCACATGGATATCCTGTACGACCGCTCCGATACCATCCGCGAGTCTTATAAAGATGTCCAGTTCACCATGCTGCTGACGCTGGGCCTGGTGGTCATGGTGATCTTCCTGTTCCTGCGCAATCTTTCGGCCACCATTATTCCCAGCCTGGCGCTGCCGTTCTCGATCATCGGCACGTTCGCGGTGATGTACCTGTTGAGCTACAGCCTCGACAACCTCTCGATGATGGCGTTGATTCTCTCCATCGGTTTCGTCGTCGATGACGCCATCGTGATGCTGGAGAACATTGTCCGCCACATGGAAATGGGCGAGCGTCCGTTGATCGCCGCACTCCGCGGTTCGGCGGAAATCGGCTTCACCATCGTATCGATGACCTTGTCGCTCGCGGCAGTCTTCATCCCCGTGCTGTTCATGGGCGGCATCCTGGGCCGCCTGTTCAAGGAATTTTCCGTCACCATCTGCGTGGCCATTCTCATTTCGGGAGTCGTCTCGGTCACGCTCACGCCCATGCTGTGTAGCCGCTTCCTGCGGACCACGGCGCACGGCGTCCGTCGCGGCCGGTTCTACAACGTCACCGAAAAGTTCTTCGATGGCATGCTGCACGTTTACGATCGGACGCTGCAGATGGCCCTTCGATTCCGGCCGGCCGTGATGGCAACGTTTGTCATTGTCCTGGCCGCCACCGGCTACATGTTCGTCCAGATTCCCAAGGGCTTCATTCCCGATCAGGATACCGACCAGCTCCAGGTGTATACCGAAGCCGCGCAGGGCACCTCGTATTACCAAATGCTCGACTACGAGCAAAAGATTGCCGACGTGGTCGCCAAGGATCCCAATGTAGATGCGCTCATGGCGAGCATTGGCGGCACCACTGCCACAAACCTGGGCGGGCCCAACTATGGCGAGCTGGTGGTCCATCTGAAGCCGCGGAACCAGCGCCAGCTCGGTGTCAACGATCTGATCAAAAAGCTGCGCCCGGAATTGGCCGTCTTTCCCGGAATGAAGGCTTATCCCCAGAATCCGCCCACCATTCAGATCGGCGGCAAGGTCACCAAGAGCGTTTATCAGTTCTCCATGCAGACCCCGGATAAGGACGAGCTCTACGCCGCCACCGAGACGCTGCAGAAGGCCATTGAAGAAGAAGTTCCGGGAGTCGACGATGTCACTACCGACGTGGCCGTCTCTACGCCGCAGGTGAACGTGACCATCGATCGCGATAAAACCGCGGCGCTGGGAGTGAACGCCAACCAGATCGAGAACGCGCTCTACGATTCCTACGGGCAGCGATGGGTTTCCACCATCTACGGATCGGCCAACGAATATAAAGTGCTGCTGGAATTGCTGCCGAAATATCAAGCCGACCCCAACGCGCTGGGGATGCTGTACTTCAAGAACGCCAACAACCGCCTGATTCCGCTCGATACGGTGGCGCACGTCGTGACCGACACCGGTCCGCAGACGATCAACCATTTCGGCGAACTGCCGGCCGCAACCGTATCGTTCAACTTGAAGCCTGGCGCCGCTCTCGGCACGGTGGTCTCTCAGGTTCAAGACGTCGCCCAGCGCGTGTTGCCATCTACCATTTCCACGCAATTTCAGGGCGCTGCTCAGTCGTTCCAGAATTCCTTGGGCAACCTGGTGGTGCTCCTGGCAATCGCGGTCATGGTGGTGTACATCGTGCTCGGCATCCTGTACGAAAGCTACATCCACCCGCTCACGATCCTCTCCGGCTTGCCTTCGGCGGGATTTGGCGCCTTACTCACGCTGGTTCTGTTCCACATCGACCTGAACATTTATGCGTTTGTGGGACTCATCATGCTAATCGGCATCGTGGAAAAGAACGCCATCATGCAGATCGATTTCGCCCTGGAAGCCGAGCGCGAACAGCACCTGACGCCGCTACAGGCCATCTATCAAGGCTGTCTCATTCGCTTCCGCCCGATCATGATGACGACCATGGCGGCGATGCTAGGTGCAGTGCCCATCGCTCTCGGCTACGGCGCCGGCGGAGAAGCCCGCCGTCCGTTGGGATTGGTGGTAGTCGGTGGCCTGCTCTTCTCACAATTAGTGACTCTGTACCTGACACCAGTCTTCTACACCTACATGTCCGCCGCGCAGGATCAAGTCCGCTCCTGGCGCAAGCGGAAGAAGGTCATGAAGGAACAGCCGGTAGCGGGATAGCGTTAACGCCGACGACCGAAGCCGCTTCTGAGGCTTTACCCTGGGGGAGGCAATTCAGCGAGTCGGCGTTACGTCAACTTGGATTGGCGAGATGGTCCAAATGACGTGAGCGGCGTTTACCAGGACCAACGTCGCTTTCGGGGCTGGGCCAGACCAAATTGCCGGACACTGGCTAACGACTCATCGTTCCTGATGCGCCATCTCGCGACACGCGCCCCTGTGACTTGGGGCGGTCCAGATCACCTCCTTGCCCTGCCCACGCTTAGCGCGCTTTATATTCGTTTCGCGAGGCGAACCTATCAAAAGGCTCTGGCGACCCTCCCACGCTGGACGATCGAGGAACCCGCCGTCTTCCCCTTGAGCCAGGAGTGACGCAACCGTTGCGCGCAACTGGAGGTCGGCCCGTTCCAGCAGCGCGGTTCGCTCGGGAGGAGGCAGGTCCCGCGCCGCCTGATACAGCTCCTCCAGCTGTCCCCAACGCTCGGGCGTCATGGAGGACAGCTTACCAGTAAAGATTTAGCGGCCCCGACGCTTCAGCATTTCAGTGCTGTTTGCGCCAAGTCAGTTACGGAGTACCCGCCGCCGCGCGGCGTCTGTGACCGGCTGCACCGCCTGGTTATCTGGATGACACCGTTAAGGAGAGAGGGTGTCAAAGAAAAATCCCCAACAAGTCTTGACCTCCGCCCTCTCGAAATATTGCGCGCGCTTCCCGAGTCATTTGTGCCGCGCGATTTACCAACTCTTGAAACCGGGGGTAACCGCGCAACGAATCAAACCCGCTATAGCGCAACAAAGATTCGTGGCAGTTGTACCCTGCGTCGAGAGAGCGTGAGAGAGAATCCAGGGCTCGCTGCGGCTGACCCAGGCTCGCCAGAAACCGTCCCACAATGTGATGGGACTCCGGATCGGAACCCATTGGCCCGGGGAGCCGCAGCAACTCATCCAGTATTTCTAAACTCTTGCCGGCGTCGCCTTCAAGGCCGGCTCGCATAGAGAACGCAAGCAAGCGGCTTTGCTGTAAGGGCCAGGTCTTCTCGAGTTCCAGACAGAGTGCGATCGCTTCTTTCGTGCGTTTCAGTTCTATCAGCGCGACCGCTCGCGTGAACGGGTTCACAGAGCAGACAACCATACTTTCCCAGTCGCCCCGGAGCGAGTACGCGGACTCGACCGTCGTGGTGGCACTCGCATCCAACCGCCTGGCGGCAAGATGAGCGGCTATGGAAGCCTCGGCGAGCCCACAATAACGGCAGGCCTGAACCAGACCCACAAACAGATTGGGGTCGTTACGATGCGTCCCCGCGCGCTTCAGCAGCCGTTCCAGCGCGCTCTTCGCGCGTCCCAAATCGGTCTCTAAGTACGTGTAAAAGTTGTGGGCCAGAGCTAATTCCGGATTAAGCGCGAAAGCCCGGCCGAAGGCCTCATCCGCCAGGCGGAAGAACTTATCCAGGTCTCCCATATCATATTTCCCGGTGATGCGGTACATTCGGCCCAGGCCTGCCCAAGCCGGCGCGAAATTCGGATCTTCCGCGGTCGCACGGGCGTACAGATCCCGCGCCATCGAAACAGCCTCCCGATTCTGGCCGATGGCGCCGGTAGCGGTAAGCTGATTGGCACGAAGATAGAGTTCGTAGGCGAGTGCACTGGCGGGAACGTCCTGCTTGAGAGCGCTTCGTTCGCGGCGGGTCAATGGCGCGGTGAGGGATTGTGCCACCTTCTCCACCAGGTCGTCCTGCAGTTGGAAAACATCGCGCAGAGACGCCCTCGCGGTATCGGACCACAGCAGCGCGCCGTCGGGCGCGTGCATGAGCTGAGTGTTGACTCGGAGATGCTCCCCGTCAGACAGGATGGTGCCGGTGAGGATCGCGTCCACCTGAGCCCGCTCGGATATCATTTTCACGTCGAACTCGGCGGAGGCAAGTTTGGAGGCCATCATGGTAGAACGCACGACGAGAGACTCAATGCCCGCCAGCGAAGTGGCGATGGCATCGGGCAGGCTGACCGCGAGAAAGTCGGACTCCTGGTTGGGGCGCAGAGTGCGAAAAGGCAGGACAATCAGACGGGTTACCCCCGAAGAGGAGGGCGCAGTTGATGGCGGTTCTGAAAGCGCGTCCAACAGCGCTTGCGCTGAGGAAAAGCGATCCTCGCGGTTCTTGGAGAGCAGTTTTCGCACGACCGGGGCCCATGGGCCGTTAGCGGGCGGCGGGTCATCGTTAAGAATGGCATGTAGCCGGTCGACGGTGGATTCGCGGACCCAGGGATGACGCCCGTTCAACATCTCGTACAGAATGATTCCGACAGCGAAAAAATCGCAGCGAGCATCGACCTCCTGACCGAGGATCTGCTCCGGCGACATATAGGCGATGGTTCCGATAATCTGCCCGGGTACACTAAGGCCCGCGGCCGCCGTATCGCCGGAAAAGGGGCCGGCTGCAGGAATCCGCTTGGCCAGGCCGAAGTCCAGGACCTTCACGTAGCCGTCGGCGCGAACCATGATGTTGGCCGGCTTGAGATCGCGGTGGACAATGCCCGCACTGTGCGCCGCGCGCAAGGCTTCCACCACCTGGCGGGCTACTCCGAGGCACTGTGCCTCGGAAGGAGGATGCCTCAGCCACTCGCGCAGCGTCTGGCCCTCCACCAACTCCGTCACCATATAGCCCGCGCCGGATGGCAGCGAGCCAATGTCGTAGAGTGTGCAGATGTGGGGGTGATTCAGCGCGGCGATGGCACAAGCCTCATGCTCGAATCGCGCGCTGAACTGTTCCTGTGTAACTTTGATAGCGACCGCGCGGCCCAAGCGCGTGTCGCGGGCCTTGAAAACCTGGCCCATGCCGCCGGCCCCCAGCAGCGCTTCGATCCGGTAAGGCCCGAGCTCCGTTGCAATGGCGCCGGCGGTCTCGGTGGCATCACCCATCTTTTGCTCAACCCGATGGGGAGCGAGTTGTTCGCCAATGCCGACAGGTGTCTCCGCCTGAAGCGGATCGACGTGTTCCAGAAGGCTCTCGCGACCCTCCCATGCGGGACGATCGAGTAACGCGCCGTCATCCCACGGGGCGTCTGCCTTCTCTGGGACGCCCTCCTGAGCCAGGATTGCGGCGACGGTTGCGCGCAGCTCGGGGTCCGCTCGTTCCAGCAGCGTGGCTCGCTCGGAGGGAGACAGGGCCCGCGCCGCCAGATACAACTCCTCCAGACGGCCCCAGCGCTCGGGGGTCATGGAGCATAGCTTAGCAGTAAAGCCTTAGCGACGCGGGTGGAGGGATACTAAACGTGCCTACGGTGCAAATGCCCCGCCGTGAGCGCGGCTGCGACTGCCGGAAATGGTTTCGGGTCACCTGGCCAGTGCCCGACTGCCCGAGCTGCCTCCTGGCTTCGAGCGAATGATAAAAATGGAAACCGGCATAGATCCGCGGCCCAGAAGCTATCGTGACGCGCGATCCCCGCG
This sequence comes from Bryobacteraceae bacterium, assembly GCA_035516375.1. Classification (GTDB taxonomy): domain Bacteria; phylum Acidobacteriota; class Terriglobia; order Bryobacterales; family Bryobacteraceae; genus PSRJ01. The sequence continues at coordinate 13,533 of DATJAK010000326.1, read as the reverse complement.
CTTCAGGGTGTCGTCGTGTCGACCGTGATTCGCTGACCCTTAACCTGGCCAGTCAGTTGGTCTGTCTGTTTTCCCGTGGTATCGAAGATAGTTTCGACAAAGGTGCCGCTAAAGGCGGTGCCGCCGGGAGACACCGTAACCATTTCGACGACAATGATTCTGCCGATCAACGCTCCCGTTGTGGCGTTGTAATTCAGGGCAAAATGGTTGACCTGGTAAGTGAAGTCCCCGGTCTTCTGCCATACGCCCAGACAGAAATTCTGCTGCGCTGGAGAACGCGCGCCGGCATTCAGAATTTCGGTCTCATCGCTATGAAACTGGGTATATCCAAAGTTGAGTTGGGTTCCGTCCGCAATGGATGGATTGTGGGTGGTGTTACCCATGGAGATAAACTGAAAACTCCACATTCCCACGATCGACGGGGTCCTCCCACTCGCTAGATTGCTCAGTTCGAGAGGGAAGCTCGCAGACGCCACGAGCTCCCGGGGATCTTGGGGATCCTGCATGAGTTGCAGACTGGCGGATGTCGTCGGCTGATCTGAGCACGCGCTTGCCGCGGGGACCAACAGCATCCCAACAATCGCTGCGCTCAAAGTCGTCGTTACTGCTCGATGTATTGCTTTCATGATGGTTCCTCTTTCTGTCGGGAAAATGTTTTTCCCGGAACTCCATGCGAGAAACGAGTGCGAAAACCGTAACGCCCGGCACGATATTTTTCACGTTATTCTGAAATGATCGTGGGAGCAGACGCTCCAATCGCGGATACGACGCAGCTTCTCCTCGCATGGGCCCGCGGCGATGCGGCAGCGCTCGATGCGCTCGCACCGCGCGTTTACCACGAACTTCACCGGCTGGCCGTAGGTTTCATGAAGCGGGAGCGCGCCGAACCAGTCTTGCAGGCGACCGCCCTCGTGCATGAGGTCTACCTGAAACTAATCGACGCCGGGAGCGTGACGCTGGAAGGCAAGGCGCACTTTTTCGCCATCTGCGCTCAAATGATGCGCCGCATCCTGGTGGACGCGGCCCGCAAGAGAGCCGCGTCCAGGCACGGCGGCGGACTGGGACGGATTCGTCTGGACGATGTGGCGAATTTGAACCTGAACCGGGAAAATGACAAGCAGCTGATCGCGCTTAATGACGCGCTGGACGAACTGGCGCGGGGCGATCCGCGAAAGGCGCGAGTTGTGGAACTGCGATATTTCGGCGGGTTGAGCGTGGAAGATACAGCCGCCGTGCTCAGGGTGTCGGTGGAGACCGTTACGCGAGACTGGCGTCTGGCGCGGGGTTGGTTGCTTCTGCAAATCAGGGCCGCGGGTGGTTCCGGCGCGTCGGGCCGGGCGCGGGGCTCTATCAGGTGAAGGCGACGGTTGCGACGGGGCTCCGGTGAAGTCCTTCTCCATCTTTTGGTTAGTGCGATATCGTTGAATAGAGACTGAAAAACGTCCTAGCCTCCTTGAATCTCTGTTGAAAATCGTCCGCGACTATTACTCCTGATATGTCCGGCTCACGTCAAGTTGACGTATCACGCCTGACCCGCTGAAGTGGAACACACGACCGGACACTCCGGAGGTGGGATTGCAGGACGCGTGCCGGCGTAAGTTAGCTCCAATAGGGCGGACCCCAGGCCGCTGCTGGCCCCTGGTCGGCCCTCGCCCTATCCACCGACGCAGCCCACTCAGCCAGTGGGACGATACGGGGTTGCCGGCCCGCACTCTCATTCACGCCGCGCCAAAATTTTCCCAACTCACCGGCTACCCGTCACTTAATCGCCTCTCCGCCTACTCCACCAGGCGTTCTGCACGGCCCGGTGTGTCATCGTAAAACAGTTCTCCGCCGCCACGGTCGCGGGGACGAATCTACGGTCGTCCTTTACCCATCAACGAGTTGCCGTTTTCCCCGCCGCCAGAGTCCGGCGGCGGAACTGCGAGGTGTCAATGCGAAAACCGATTGCCGAGCTGCCGGATCCGGATGCCGCGCTCTTCGACCTCGGCGTGGCTCTGGGCCAGAACCATGCGTTCGCCATGGTGGCGGGGCGGTGCTCCGCGGCGCAAGCCGTGGGACTCAAGCGACTGCGCGAAGAGAAGCTCTACAAGCGCTGCACCGAAAATTGGGATGAGTTCTGCACGGCGTATCTGAAGATCAGCCGATCGCAGGCCGACCGCATGATTCAGTTGTTGGACGAGTTCGGCGCCGGCTACTTCGAGGTATCCGAGCTCACGCGCATTTCGGCTGAGACGTACCGGGCGATCGCGCCGGCTCTGAAGGACGGCGTACTCCATTTTCACGGCGAGCCGATTGAGCTGACCGTCGAGAACTCCCGTAAAGTGGCTGCTGCCGTCGCCGAACTGCGGCGCGCGGTGCCTGCGAAACCGGCGGCCCGGCCGCTCGAAATGCACGTTCGTCTAACAGAACTCGACAAGCGGTGGAAAGCCCTTTCGGACGAACTTCAGGAGATCTCACGGCTGGAACGGAGCGGAGAAAACTGGCTGCAGTTCACCGCGATTCTATCACGCGCCTACGCAGCCCTGGGACGGATTATCGTCGAAAACGGTTTGAAGTGACGGGAGTAGCTCCGGCTCAAAACAGAATCGACGAAAACCAGGCGCCTGCCGGATCGTTGTAGAGGCCTGTGCTCATCAGAGTCATGGGCTGCACCATCCGTAATCCATTCGCCAGGCACCACTGGAACAGCGCGCTGTTGCGCGACGGAATCAGGATGCCCGGTCCGCCGAACGATTCCGCCGACGCGATCAAGGCTTGCAAGTCCGGATTCGTCTCTGCCGTCGCGTGGCCAAAGAACGCAAGGGAGCTGGCGTATCCGGTGATGCGGTTCTCGCGCTCCGCGACCACCGCCGTCCCCTGCTGAATGGCTTCCATCAATTCGCGTCCGCGGTCGAATCCGTGGACCCGCCGCGACAGGGCATTGCAGGCTTCGGCGTCTTCCGCTTTGGCTGGCCGAACCTTCGCTCCCGGCACCGATCTCTGGCGGGTTTGCCCCTGCATGCACGCCAGCGGTTCGCGGATATCAAAGCCCAAACTGGCGTAGAGCGAGAGCGAGCGGGTATGAAATGCCGCCTGCACGAGTCGAACGCCGGCCACACCGCGCTTCCGCGCACGATCCATCACCGCCTGCATGAGCCTTCGTCCCACGCCCCGATTCTGAGCTTCCGGATCGATGGTGATCGGGCCCAAACCCGCAATGGAAGAACGCTCGTCGAGGCAATTGCTGCCGATCATGCGGCCCCCGCTTTCGGCTACCACGCAATAGAAGCCCGGGTTGGTGAACATCATGGTAAGCACGCCGATGCCGGCTTCCGGCGCGGACAAGTCAGGGGGAAATCCGTGCGCGCGGTTGATTTTATCGAACGCGGCGTGGCAAATCCGGCCGCAGATTTCCGCATCCTCTGGCTTGGCTCTGCGGATCGTAACTGGATCTGTTTGTGATTTAGGCGTCATGGTGAGCCATGTTATCAGGCACGGAGCCTGCGCATCAGCGCGTCAGCCTTTTTTCGTGGGCTTGGGTTTCAGGGTCTTGGCGTATTCATAGCTCAACGCGAAGTACTTCGCCAGTTCCTTGGTGTTCCGCAGCAGGGCATCGGGAACCGTCACGTATTCCTTCTGGACCACCCCGTAAGCCTCAAACAGCTTGGTTTTATGCTTCTTCAGAAATTTCTCCCGCTCCTCTTCGGGAAGCCGGAGCGCCATGGAGCCGGAACGATGCAGGTACGAAAACATATTGCCATTCAAGGAAGTGTAGGGAATCGTGGCGCCTTTGCGTTCCACTTTCGGATTCGTCGCAACCACCTTCTCGTAATACTCGATCGTTGCGGCGGGTGCGGTTTTCTTCTTCGCTGCGCTCATGGTGTCTTCCCCTGCGGCCTGGGCCGCGTCAGTAAGTCGACATACTCCGCATAGAATTTGGTCGTGTCCAGATCCTTTTGTACCTCGACGGCTCGCTCGCCGGAACCAGGTTGTTTGCCGGGCTGCCACGCCAACGTATCGCCGTAGGTGGCGCCGTGGTCGACCGATACATCCATATACAGCTTCTCTCGGGCGGTGATCAGCGAGGGATCGAGCCAGGCCGCCGCGGCCAGTTCGTCCCAGAGATAGTCCGGCATCGCGTACCTGGCGACATACTGGGCGGCAGGCGTCGGACTCCTGGCGATCGAAGCAATCAGATTCTGGTCCATGCGCGTCTTCACCGAAAGATCGACTGTGGTCAATACCACCCGCCGCCAAGCCGCGTGCAGGACCGCATGGGCAGCTTCCGGGTCCATCCAGAAATTGAATTCACGGTGCGGCGTACCGGCCAATTCGGGATCGTTCGTGATGGGATGGATGCTGCCGCCCATGACGATCAACTCTTTGGCAAGCCCGGCGAAGTGCGGATCGAGCTGGAGCGCCTGGGCGAGATCGGTCAGGGGCGCCGCGGCGTAGATGGTCACTTCTCGCGGATACCGCCGCACCATCCGCACCAGGAAGTGGGCGGCATCTTCCTTCGCGGCCTTCGCCGCTGGAGCGCCTTCGGGCATGGGCGGAATCTCATCCGGCCCGTGCACCGGATTGCCGGTATTCCACGCTCCCTGATACACCACCTTCCCATACAGCTTCTGCCACTGCTCAATGAATTCCTTGCGGTTGACTAGCGGAAACACCGCGCCGGGAACCACCGGAATATCGGTGCGGCCGATGATTTCGAGCAGCCGAAGCGCGTGTTGGACCTCCTCATCGCGCCAGGCATCGCCTGTAGGAACGGTGATCCCCAGCACCTCGGTCTCGGGTGAGTTGACCAGCGTCAGGACGGCCTGCATGTTGGTCCCGCCGGGACCGGAACAGTCTTCGTCGATGATGACTTTGCGCTTGGTACGTGCGTGCAGGGAGAGGGCCAGGACTGCGAACAGCAGGAGCGCGACCGAGAGCCTAACGATAGCCACGCGATTAGTGTACAGCTCTTCGTCTTTTATAAATGGGGCTTCTCCCGCGCCGGCGCGGGTAAATTCGCTCTTGCCTGTCGTGGTCAGACGTCTGTTCTTGTTTGGGCTTTGCGCTCAATGCCTCCCCGAGCAGTGTTTTGATTACAGCTTGCCGGCTAATATTGAGTCGCGCCGCTCGCTCATCCAATTTGCGCAGCATACCTTGAGTCAAATCAACGTTCACGCGATGGATCGGCTTGATTACGGTGAATTCGCCCGTGAAATATGAGGACACATCTTCACCACGTGAAGCCATCTCGGCTATCTCGTCTGCCGTCGGGCTCTTTCGAGCCGCTTTTTTCCTAGATATTTTTGGCATAGCGGCCGCGGCACCAACCGATGGAACGAAACTGGTGGCGCAGACGATCGGTTTTCGTCGTCTGCGTCGTTGGCGAACAAGGCAGGCCACAAAAGACGATGGCCTGCCCCACGTCTCGGCGCGTCGCGCGATTCCGGTGCTCGTTCGCTCTCACGGCGCCAGGCTGATCTGGTGCGCCTCAATCGTGCGGGCAGTGGCGCGGTCAACGCCGGCGACGGATTCGGCCATGTCGGCGCGGGCGCGGACCTCGCGGCTGCGGGCCGTGATCAGGTCGGTCTGCCGCTGCAGCACCAGAAACACCGTGGAAGTGCCTGCCTGGAACTGGCGCTGCTCGCTTTCGTACTGCTCTTCGGCTGAGCGGCTGGCGAGCATGGCAGCATCGTATCGGGCGCGCGCCGAATCGAGCGTCTGCAGCGCGTTGCGCACGTCGGCTTCAATGGCCATGGCGAGTTGGGTCCGCAGCACCTCGAGCCGCCGTTTCTCCGCCACCGCTAAGGCCAGGTTGGCTTCGGCGGTGTGGTTGTGAAGAGGCAGCGAGACCTGCACACCGACTTTGGCTGTGGTGAAATTACCCGCCAGGATGTTGCTGAGCGACTGGCCGTAGCTACCCAGCAAGACCGGCGGCAGAGTTCCGCCTCCGAAGCTAAACCCGGGAAAGCCGGTAAACGGCACGGCCGTTCCGGCCAAGCCCGCAGTGGTCAAGGTGGCGATCGCATTGACCTGAGGCTTGGTGGCCTCGCCGTTCTCTTTGAGAGTCAGGCGATTGACTTCCATGCTGATGAGGTTCTCGGAAAGCTCCGGTCTCGCCGTCAGCGCCTGCTGGATGGCTTCGGAAAGCGTGGGCGGCACGATGTTCGCATCGGGCTGCGTCTCCGGAACCAACGCCATGCCCCAGACCGGGTCGTTGCGGCTGGGCAGCATGAGTGTCTTCAAGTTGTTTTCCGCGGTGGTCAGTGCCTGCTGCGCCAGAAACAGATTCTGTTGGAACGTGGCCACCTGGGTCTGCGCGGCCACCACATCGATGGGAGCCAGGATGCCCTGCTCCGCCTGTCTGCCGTTGCTTTCGTATTGTTGCTGCGCCAACCGCACCGCCTCGACTTGTACGTCGAGATTGTGCGCGGCGTAATCCAGCTCCCAGTAGTACAGGATGGCCTGGGTGACGATGGCGATCACCTGCTGGCGCAGTTGCTCGCGGCTGAGTCCGACGTTCTTGCGAGCCACCTGCAACTGGTAGCGGCCGTTATCGAAATGCAGCCCGCGCCACAATGGCTGCGTCAGGTTCAGCGATACCGACGCTGGATACTGCGGGTTGAGCGTGGTGAAGGTGCTGTCGGTGATCTGCTGCGAATTGTTAAAGGTCAGCGTGTAAGAGCTGCCGAGCCAGGGGGATTGCCCAGTGACGGAAGGATTGAAGTCCCATTCTTTATTCGTCAGCCTGCCATTCGCCGAGCCGCCGATGATGGAGGCGATGGGCGTCACGGCGCGCGAATGCTGCGCCAGCACGCCGAATACCGGGTCGTAGAATCCTTTGGCGCCGGTGATGTTGTAGTCCGCCTCTTGAAGCAGGATGCGCGAGACCTGAATGTCGGGATCATTCGCCAGTACGCGCTGGATGACGTCGGGAAGAGTGAGGTTGAGTTGCCCGACGACGCCGATACGGAGGGGGATGACCGTCTCTCCCAGCGGTTGGACCTGCACGTTGGGACGCACTTCGAGTGGACCGGCCGTTTGCGACTGCTGGGCGGAGCAGAAGCCGGCCGCCAGCATGGCGATCGGGATGACCTTCTTCACCGCGATTCCCCCTGGCGGAGAATGCTCTGAAAAACGGTCGCAGCCGCGGGAGCCGGAGTCGGCTCGACCGCTCGCTTGCGGCCGAACCACCGCCGCAGCTTTCCGCCGGCAAGTGACTTGCCGAGGTCTTCCCACAGGGAATAGAACACGGGGACCGCCAGCAACGTGAGCAGCAGGCAGAGCGTCTGCCCGCCCGCCACCAGCACACCGATGGAGCGATTCGTAGCGGCACCGCTGCCGTTCGAGATCACCAGCGGGATCATGCCGGCAACCAGTGCCAGGGTCGTCATCAGGATGGGCCGCAAGCGGTCGCGATTGGCTTGAATGATAGCTTCGTAGCGATCCAAGCCTTCGCGGCGCAGGCCATTGGTGTGGTCGATCTGAAGGATGGCGTTCTTCTTGACAATGCCAAACAGCAGGAGCAGACCGAGGCCGGAGAAGATGTTGACCGTTTGGTGAAACAGGAGCAGCGCCACGATGCCGAACGGAATGGCCAGCGGCAGCGTGATCAGAATGGTGATCGGATGAATGAAGGATTCGAATTGAGCAGCAAGCACAATGTACATAAAGATGAAGGTGAGAGCGAAGGCCAGAACGAAGTAATAGCCGGACCGGGATAATTCTTTCGACTGGCCGGTGAGGCCGGCATTGTAGCCGGGCTCCATACTGAGGGATTTGGTGAGCTCCTCGATGTGATTCTGAATGTCGGATTGCGAAGCGCCGGAGGCCACATTGCCTGTGAGCGTGACCTGGCGTTGGCGGTTGATGCGGTTGATGGTCGCGGGGCCGGTGCCGTTGCGCACATGGACTACCTCGTCGAGGCCGACGGAACCGACCTTGTTGGAGAATACGGTCAGCTTGGAAAGCCCCTCGACGCTGCCGCGGAATTGCTCTTGGGCGCGGACCACGACATCGTATTGATCTTCGCCGGCATTGAACTCGGAGGCGGTTTGCCCGGCCACGAGCGTGTTTAACGCTTGCTCGATGTCGGCGACCGAGACTCCCAGGTCAGCGGCGCGCGGGCGGTCGATTTCGAGACGCACTTCCGGTTTGCCGGCACGCAGGGTTGAGTCGGCATCCACCAGACCGGGCACCGCACTCATTCTGCCCAGCAGCGCTTCCGAATACGTGCCAAGCTTTGCCAGGTCGGGCCCCTGGACGTAGTATTGAACGGCGGCATTGCTCTGGTTCCCGCCTACTGCATTGACCAACTCGACGCCGGTGTGGATTTCCTTCGGGTACTTCTGTAGCAGAGCGCGGGCACGGGTCATGAGTTCCTCTTGCGTAAACTGGCGGCGATCGACGTCGGTGAGCTTGACGTATACGGAGGCATTGTTCACGGATTTATCGGCGCCGCCGCCGACTGTGGTCAAAGTGTGCACGACTCCCGGCAGTTGGCGCATCTGCTGCGCCACCTGCTCGGCCAGGTTGGTGGTGGCAGCCAGCGAACTGCCCTCGGGCATTCGGAGCAAGACGTTGAATTGCGATTGATCGTCCGAAGGCAAGAAGTTCTTCCCTACGAACTTAAACAGCGGAACGATGGACAACACCACTCCGACGCTGATGGCGACGATGGCTTTGCGGTGCGCCATGGACCATTCGAGCATGCTGGTGTAGTGCCCGTCGAGGAAGCGAAAGAATCGCGAGTCTTTCGAGCTATGACCCGTGGACTGTGCCAGCGGCTTTACGAAACGCGAGCACAGCATGGGCGTCAGGGTGAATGAGACCAGCAGCGAAACGGCCACGGCGAACGCGCACGTGAAGCCGAAGGAGCTCATGAAGCGGCCCACGATGCCGCCCATGAAGCCGACCGGCAGGAAGACGGCGAGCAGCGACATGGTGGTGGCCAACACCGCGAGGCCGATTTCCTTAGTGCCGTTCATGGCCGCCTGGTACGGAGATTCGCCTTTCTCCTCCATGTAGCGGTAGATGTTTTCGAGCACGATGATAGCGTCATCGATCACGACGCCGACCATGAGGGTGAGCGCGAGCATGGTGATCATGTTCAGCGTGAACCCCATGGCCGCCATGAGCGCGAAGGTGGAAATTATGGACGTGGGGATGGCAACGGCGGAGATCAACGTGGTGCGCACGTTGGCCAGGAAGAAGAAGATCACGACCGCGGCCAGGATGCTGCCTTCGATCAGATGCTCTTTGATGTTGTGCAGCGAAGCTTTGATGAATGTGGATTGATCGGCGATGATCTGCCAGCGGACATCCTTGGGGAGAGTCGGGGCAAGCTCGGTGAGCCGCTCTCGAATGGAATCGGCGGTTTCCACCGTGTTCATGCCCGACTGCTTGGCGATCGTGAGGGTGACGGATGGCAGGCCATCGAGGCGCGCGGCGGTGCGAGGTTCCTCGGAGCTGTCTTCGGCGTAACCGATGTCCTTAACCTTGATGGGGTGGCCGTTGCGCGTGGCGACGGTGAGTTCGTTGAACTGAGCGGCATCGGTGACTTTGCCGGTGGTACGGACGGTGAGTTCGCGCGCGCCGGCGTTCAGGTTGCCGCCGGGCATTTCTTCGTTTTGGGAGCGCAGCGCGTTGAAGACGTCGGTTACGGTGATGTTGTAGGAACGCAGGCGGTCGGGATCCACCTGGACGTGGATTTCCCGCAGCGCGCCGCCATTGATCGTCACTTCGCCGACGCCCTTGGCATTTTCGACACGCTGCTTGATGAGCTTGTCGGCAATGAGGGTCACGTCGCGCACGGAGCGGGGGGCCGAGACTGCGATTTGCATGACCGGAACCGCGCCCGGATCGAACTTCTGCACCACGGGCTGTTTCGCCGATTGCGGCAACAGCGGAATGGCGAGGTTGACTTTGTTCTGGACTTCCTGCGCGGCGATATCGCCATTCTTCGAAAGCTCGAAGGTGATGATCACCTGAGACTGCCCTTCGGAAGAGGTGGACCGGAGTTCATCGATTTGGCTGATGGTGTTGACCGAGTCCTCGATCTTCTTGGTGATCTCGGTCTCGATTTCTTCCGGCGATGCTCCCGGATTGGAAACGGTGACGGCGACGGTGGGGATGTCGATATTGGGGAACTGATCGACGCCCAGTGTGAAATAGGCGAAGACTCCCACGACGACGAGCGCAAGCACGAGCATCGTCGCGAACACCGGCCTTCTGACGCAAAGTTGTGCTAGTCCGTGCATGAGTGCCTTTCGGGTAGAAGAAATGAGTTCACCGCCGAGTCGCAGAGACGCGGAGGAAAAACTAGGGCTGTGGGGTGCGCGTGGCGTTTGGGCGCTCTCGGTGGTTGATCGGGTTCGCGCGCCGAGGGGGCAGAGGGGACCACGGGCTTGCGCTGAGCGCGTACCCAGCGAAGCTTCGGAACGTCAATTTGGAGTGCCGAAGGTACGCCGTAAGCCCGGTCGAGCACTTGTTTCCTCTGCCCCCTCGGCGCACGAACGCGATAAAGCAGCGTGAGCGCAAGAACGTCGCGGGCACCTGTTGACCTTGGCTTTTTCTCTGCGTCTCGGCGTCTCTGCGGTGAATTCATACTCGTTCCGCTCACGCGTGTCCACCGAAGCTTCGGAACGCCAGTTTGGAGTGCGGAAGGGCGAGCGCAAGAACGTCACGGGCACTTGTTGACCTTGGCTTTTTCTCTGCGCCTCGGCGTCTCTGCGGTGAATTCATGAATGCGACTCCACGGTTGCGCCGTCGTACAGGTCCCCAATGTTGCTGGTGGCCACGGCTTCTTTTCCGGCGAGGCCGGAATCGATGCGGATGGAGTCGCCATCCACTTCGCCGATGACGACTACGCGTAAATGGGCCACGCCGTTGCTGACTGTGTAGACCTGGTAGGAATCGGTGGTCTTATCGTGGATCACGGCGGTGCGGGGAATGAAGACGGCGTCGACTCCGCCGGGCAAAAGCACACGCGCGGTGGCGAACATGCCCGGACGAAGCTCGGCGGTGGGGTTTTCAAAACGCGCCTCCACGATGAAGATGCGCGAGTTCGGATCGACGGACGGATTGATCGCCGTGACCTTACCGGTGAAGTCGCGGCCGGGGTATGCGGAGACGTGCGCCACGACGCTTAAACCGACCCGCGCGCTGGCAGCGCGTTGCTCCGGCGTCTGCAACTGCAATTTCAACAGGCCAATTCGAACGACGGTGGCGACCTTGTTGTTGGTGGCCACGTACTCGCCCACGGCCACGGGACGCGCAGTTACCGAGCCCGCGTAGGGAGCACGGATGGTGGTGTCGTCCAGGGCTTTTTGGGCCTGCGCCAACTGCGATCGGAAGGATTCGAGCGAGGCCTGCGACATCTCCACGCCACGGTAATTCTGGCGCGCGGCGTTGAGCTGAGCCTCGTACTGCTGGCGCGCGGCGTTGGCCTGGGCCTCCGCGGTCTCCTGCTGCGTGCGGGCCTTTTCATAGGAACTGCGCGAGACGTCGCCGCTATTTACCAGGTTTTCGTAGCGTTTGGCATCGGCGGCGGCCAGCTTGGCGGAGGCGGCGGCTGATTCGTAATTGGCTCGCGCGGCGATCACTTCCGGAATCAGGTTGGCATCGAAGGCGGCTTCGCCGTTTAGACCCAGGCGCGACTGCGCCTGGCGCAGCGCAAACTGAGCCTGGTCGAGCTGGGCGCGGGCCTGATCTAAGCGGAGCTGGGCGTCACGGTGATCAAGCTCGCAGACCACTTGGCCTTCCTTAACGAAATCACCGACGTTGACGGGAGTGGCCACCACGCGTCCGGCGACGGGTGGTGCAATATCGGACGATTCATCGGCCACGAACGAACCGGTTTCCTCGAACGACGCGGGGACTGTTCGAACCACCGCCAGTACCGTGCCAACTGCAATCTTCTTCGTGGCGGACGCATTCCCCGCGGTCACGTTCTGGGAGGAGCACCCGGCCAGGAACAGCACCGGTATCAACAGCATGGAATAAGTGATCAATCGGAGCATGTGATTATTTTTGGATTCTGGAGTCGGGCGGCCGGATGCCGTTCATAAGAATTTGGACGAACGCGTGGACGACTTCTTCGTCGGGCGGCGGTTCTGGTATGAAACCGAACATTTCGCTGACCTGGGCATAGTGGTGGGCCATTCCGAAAATGGCCGACAGGATGAACATCGGCCGCAGCCCCTCGAGCGCGCCCTGGACCTGGCGGCGCTGCACATATTCATCGAGCAACTGAAAGAGCGGGAAGGACTGCTGGCGCATATACGCAAGCGCCACCTCGTGGCCTTCGAGCGCGGCGAACAAAACCATGCGCTCGAAGCGTGGGTCGGTGCGGTAGGAGCGGAGAACCCGGCTGGCGATCGTTCGGAACAGGCCTTCGTCGTCATTCTGTTCCATGAATGCCCGAACGTCGGTCATCCAGTTCAGTGCCTCGCCACTTTGCACCTTGTAATCGAGAGCGGCGGTGTAGAGCGCCTGCTTGGACGGGAAGTGCCGGAAAATGACGGCTTCGGCCACTCCGGCGGCGGACGCCAACTCCTTCGTGGTGGTTCCTTCAAATCCTTTACGGGAAAAGAGATCCAAGGCCGTCTCGAGCAATTGCTGTTTGCGGTCCGGGGCTGACATTCGGGTGGCCGGCAGGGTGGAGTGGTTCATTGCTCCCATTATGAGTAAGTACTCACTAACAGGTCAATGGTAGAAAAGGGCTAGGGCCTCCGACCTGGAAGCGCTCTCTCACCGCCACAAAGTGAGGAACGAAGCCAATTTCGGACTACCCACTCACACGGAGTCGTACGCTAAAGGCATGGCCGAAAGCGGAAATCTCCCGGCTGAACGACAGCCACACGTACCAGAGCAGTTCAGGCTGTGGTATATCAACCTGCCCAAACGCGGCCGGATTGCGGTCTCCGGACTCGGTCTCACTGGGTTGGGAGGCGGGGCTACTTTTTTCTATTCTCAGTTTATCCAAGCGAGGCCGCCGATGGGTTTGGTGTACTCACGGGCCATGCTAGTCGCCCTCGGCATAGTTCTGTTTCTGGCATTTTGGCTTGTCTCCGGCCAATTATTCAAAAGCCGAGTTTGGCCGGGTTTAGGGAGCTTCTTGGTTTCCGTGGTTCTAATGTTCGCGCTTGACTCGTGGGTGCCAAAGCCGCAGTCACGGTTCTCCAGCAGGCAGACCATTGAAATAGCTTCGGTTCCGGGTCAATACAACAGGACCATAAACTTGGACAACGCTGCGAGCTTGATATTGGGCGCACCATTCAATGCTTCGGCCGTCACACTCTTTTGGCTGACTACAGCTTTATCAACAATCGTCGAACCGGTTCCCGGTAAGCAGTACAAAGTACCAGGAGATGGTGAAGGAGCAATTGAGTTTGGTCCAGGTGTTACAGCGAAAGAGGCGACAATATTTCGACATGTGAATCCGGTTTTCTTCGATGCAGGAAAGCATCGTCAGAACTTCGTCAAAGTAGGGGGCCGAGTATTTCTTATACGGTTGGAGGAGATAAGAGACAAAGCTACTCACGAAATTCCCAT
>DATJAK010000325.1:0-27399 GCA_035516375.1 Bryobacteraceae bacterium | reverse complement strand
CGGTGAAAAACGGCGATGCCACCATCAGCAACGCGCTGAGCACGTAGACCAGCCAGGTATCGGAGCGATGAACCGTGAGGATGAAACCGAGAGCCACCACCGCGCGGATTAAATCGCTGGCAATCATGACGCGCTTACGGTCCAGACGATCGAGCAGCACGCCCGCCAACGGACCGGCCAGCATCGCGGGTACCGCACGCGATAGCATGACGCCGGTCACCACCAGGCCCGACTTGGTATTGCCCAAAACCAGGCTGAACACCGCGACGTTGTTGAAGTGATCGCCCACTTCGCTCACCACCTGGCCGATCCAGGTGTAGCGGTAGTTGGCATTCTGGCGCAGCAGCCGGCGGAATCCGCTCACGCAATGGTCTCCTCGCGCACCGTGATGTGGCGGATGTAGTCGCAATCCAGCGCATAGCCGAACCCCGGCTCGTCGCGAATCGCGATGGTGCCTTGCGGCGCGGTCTCGACGGCAGGGTGGATAATGTCGCGGGCCCAGTAGCGCTTGCTGGCCGAGACGTCGCCCGGCAGCACGAAATTCGGCAGCGTGGAGAGCGCGATATTGTGCGCCCGCCCCACGCCCGATTCCAGCATGCCGCCGCACCAAACCGGAATGCCGGCCGCCTGCGCAGCGTCGTGCACGCGGCGCGCTTCACCGAAACCTCCGACGCGGCCCAGCTTGATATTGATGATGCCGCACGCGCGAAGGCGCACCGCCTGCTTCACGTTGTTAGCCGAGCGGATGCACTCGTCCAAACAGAGCGGCGTGGCCAGCTTGGCTTGCAACTCGGCGTGATCGATGATGTCATCGTGCCCCAGCGGCTGCTCGATCATCATTAGGTAGAAATCATCCAGCTTGCGCAGGTGGTCGCTGTCGGCCAGCGTGTAAGCCGAGTTCGCATCAGCCATCAACTTGATTGCCGGGAACCGCTCCCGCACTTGCCGCACCACGTCGACGTCCCAGCCCGGCTTGATCTTGATTTTGATGCGCTGATAGCCGGCGGCCAGTTCACGTTCAATCGCCGCCAGCAGTTGCGGCACACCGTCCTGAATTCCGATCGATACGCCGCACGGGATCTCGCGCCTCGCGCGGCCGCCGATCTTCTTCCACAGAGGCACACCCTCCAGGCGAGCGGCCAGGTCCCAAACGGCAACCTCCAAGCCGCCGCGAGCCATCAGATGGCCACGAATGTTCTCGCTCAGCGAAGCCACATCCTCGGGTCCGGCCAGTTCCCTGCCGCGCACGCGCGGCGCCACGTAATCGCGCAGGATCATCCAAGCGGAGGCGGTCCACTCCTCGTTGTAGAACGGGTGTTCGCCGGCCGTCACTTCGCCCCAACCGGAAACGCCATCCGACCGCACTTCAACCAGGATGATGTCGCGCTCGCTCGTGCGCCCGAAGCTGGTCTCGAAAAAATGCACCAACGGCATGCGGATCTGGCGCAGAACGATACGATCGATCTTCATGGCCACCGCTCCAGAAGATACACGCCGGCGGTTTCGGTCCGCTCAAAGCCGGTGACGGCGAGGCCCTGCGCGAAGGCGCGTTGGAATCTCTCCGCATTGCATCGCTGAATCTCGCGCGCCCGCTCCGGCTGTTCATGGCGTAGGGTTTCGATGTCCGCAGGCACCGCAATCCGCTCTTGTACGTGGCGCTCGGGCTTCTCGCCGGCGAGGACCGCGCTTACCCGCGGCGACCCGATCCACCACTCCGCGTTGCACCGGTCGGTGGGCAGCCCGGCGAACAACGGGCCGGATGCCGCGCCGTATTGATTCTCCGTATAGCGCCGGACAATCGCTCCCAGGCGGTCAAGGTTGAAATAGGCGTTCTTGATATCGAGCGGATCGAACGTCCACTCCACCAGGTCGAATCCGCGCTCCAGTGCATCCAGCCGCTGCCGAAGCTTCATCCGCCTTCCCACGCCGGCATCGCGATACTCCGGAAGCACACCCAACATATGGCTGTGCCAATAAGCTGTTCCATCCGGCTGCACGCCGGGAATGGCCAGACAAAACGCGATCATCGTTCCGGAGTGGAACGCGCCCCAGATCTGTCCGCCGATTCGGCTCGCCACCACGAAGAATCGCGTGGGCAGCGTGTCCATGTCGGCGAATCCCCAGATGCGCTGCTGGAGTTCCACGGCAGCGGCGAATTCGGCAAGAGCGAAAAGCGGTCGAATTTCGATCACCGTTTCGCTTCCTGCCACAGCTCCTCCATTTCCGCGAGATTCGATTCTTCGAGCTTCTTGCCGCGCTCGCCCAGTTTGCGCTCGATATAACCGAACCGCTCGCGAAACTTGGCGTTGGTGCGGCGCAGCGCCTGCTCGGGATCCACCTTCATGAAGCGCGCCAAATTTACCAGGACGAAGAACAGATCGCCGATTTCGTTTTCCAGTTCGGTCGGCGAAGCATTGCGGCGCGCCTCGTCGAGTTCCGCCAGTTCCTCGTGCAGTTTTTCGATCACCTGGTCGGGGTTCTCCCAATCGAATCCCACGGCGGCGGCTCGCGAAGCGATCTGCTGCGCCTCCACCAGCGCCGGCATGGCGCGTGGCACGGAAGCCAGCAGGCCCGTTTTGTCCTTCCCTTTGTCCTTCTTCTCGGCTGCCTTGATTTCACCCCAGATGCGCTTTACATCTCCAGCCGTTTCCGCGGTCTCCTCGCCAAAAACGTGTGGATGGCGGCGGATCAGTTTCTGGTTGACCGCATCGATCGCCGCGCCGATATCGAACAGCTTCTGCTCCTCGGCCATCTGCGCGTAGAAGACCACTTGTAGGAGCAGATCGCCCAACTCCTCGGCCACTTCGTTCCACTCGCGGCGGTCGATGGCGTCGATCACTTCATAGGTCTCTTCCAGCGTGTAGGGCTTGATGGTGTCGAAGGTCTGCTCGCGATCCCACGGGCAGCCATTGGGCCCCCGAAGGCGGGCCATGATCGCGACCAATTGTTGAAACTTCTCGCCAGCGGTGGACATGTTGGGGGAACGGAAATCGCGGTGACTTTTTCAGGGTAACAGAGCAGACAAGAAACAAACACAGGCCGGGAGGCCTGTGCCACGCCACTGAATATTTGCCGTGAACTCTCTCTACAGCGAGTATGCTTATTGGTTAGGGAAAGCGCCCGGAAGCCGATGTCAACCAACAGAAAGCTAATGTTCTCGGTGCTGATAGCCAGCCTGATGTCCTTCTGGCCTGTGTTTTTTCCTTCCCTCAATTTTCTGTCGGTTCTTGGCGCGGTGGTAGCCGGACTTATCTTCGGTGTCCGAGTGGAAGCCACGTCCCCAATGGTAAGGCCTCTTACTAATCTCATCGTGTGTTCAATGGGATTGTATTTGGGTTTTACTCTGTGGCAATCGGGACAGACCGACCCAAGTCGCCAGACTCCACGTGCTGCCAAGGTCCTGTATATTTTCTGGGTTGCCTTACTCCTGCCGTGGCTTCTCATCGCCCTAGGAACGGGCATAGCGTTTGATGGCGGTCCCACTTCCGAGGCTTACACCTTCGTTTGGTCGGTATGGACATACCCGGTCATTCTCGGAATCGCGGCGGTTATTAGAAGATGGGCGCCTTGGGCGGTATTGCTTCCAGTAATAAATTTTGCGGGCTGTGTTGCCTCCGAACTCTTACACAAACCGAGGTAGATACTCCGCAGCATCAGGGGAATCCCACTCCGATTATCAAAATCGGAAGCCAAACTCGCCCGTGATCGTTACCCATCGATCCCGGTGCGACTCCCCATTAGCAATGAAGAATCGGGGCGACGCGCCCAGCCAAAAATGCCGCCCGCGGTCGAGCGCCACCGCGGCCGAGGCCACGCCGTACCCGCCCCAGGCGTTGTAGGGATCGAATCCGAAAAAGCCGCTGCCGGAATTGCTGATCGAATAGCGTTGATAGAGTCCGCCGCCACCCACCGATAATTCCACCCTATCTTCCGCCACCGGCGCAATGACTCTTACGCCAAACGGTATCCAAATATAGCGGTCGTCCGGTTTGAAATCGTAATTCGCGCCGCGAATCTCCGGCCCCGGCTTCAGCGCCGTCTGGATGCCGGCCTCAAACTCCAGGTAGTGGCTCGGGCGGTATCCATAGGTCAAACCGAGCGACGTCGCGCTCTCGCTTTCATATGACGGCCCGATCTGGTTGGCCCACCCTCCACTGAAGGTCAGCAGGTTCTTCGAAAAAGACTGGGCCTGGGCCGCGCAGCCGAAGAAAAGGAACGACAGGATAAGACGCACACTGCCAAGACGGCCCGCCGCACGGTTCCACTACGGGCAGTTGTAAAATGTGTCTGTGAGCGATGTAGACCAACCCGGCGAGCAGGAAGATTTTCAGATTCCCCTGCCGCCCGCGTCCTTCAGTTTCTTGATCCTGTCGCTGCGCGCGCAAGCCGAGTTTCAGCTCGGCATGATGCCGTTGGGCCAGGAAGAAAAATCCGAACCCAACCTCGAACTGGCGCGCCACACCATCGACACGCTGGGAATCCTGCTCGAGAAGACTAAGGGCAACCTGGTGCTCGAAGAGCAACGGCTGCTGGAGAATTCCCTTACGGAGCTGCGTTTCCGTTTTGTCCAGGCATCGGACGAAGTAGCTAAAGCAGCAGGTCAGAAGTCGTGAATGCCCGCGCCTCCGTTCAAGATCACGGTGCTCGGTTCGGGAACCAGCGTGGGCGTTCCTACCGTCGGTTGCCATTGTTCCGTGTGCACCTCCTCCGACCCGCGCGACCAGCGGCTGCGCCCCTCCATCCTGGTCAGCTATGAAGGACGCAACGTCCTGATCGACACCACACCGGATTTCCGCACGCAAGCGCTGCGCATCCACCTCGATCGATTAGACGCCGTGATCTTCACGCATTCACATGCCGACCACATCATGGGGCTCGACGATGTGCGGCCATTCAACTTTCGCCAGGGCGGCGAGATTCCGATCTTCGCCGCCGCCGATACGATGGCGGACATTCAGCGCTGCTTCCGGTATATCTTCGACGGCCAGAAGAAAGAGTCCAACGTGCCGCACCTGGCCACGCACGTGCTCAACGGCGGAAGCTTCGAGTTGTTCGGGCTGGAATTCGCGCCAGTCCCGATCCTGCACGGCAGCGCGACCATCTACGGCTTCCGCTTCGGTAACGCCGCGTACTTAACCGACCATAGCGAAATCCCCGAGGCCTCGCTCCATTGCCTGCGCGGATTGGACGTCCTGTTTCTCGACGCCCTGCGCCACAAGCCGCATCCGACTCATTCCACCGTGGACCGTTCCATCAAAACGGCCGAGCAACTGGGCGCGCGCCGCACGTTCTTGACCCATCTCTCGCACGATCTGCCGCATGAACGCACGGAGAGCCTGCTTCCCGCGCACGTTCGCCTGGCTTATGACGGGTTGGAGCTCTCGGTAGGGAGCGCCGATTGAGGATCTATCGCAGCCTGCCCGAAGTGCCCGCTGATTTTGGCCCCAGCGCACTTACCATCGGAAACTTCGACGGCGTGCACTTCGGCCACCGGCGCATTCTGAAACGCGTCGTGGCAGTGGCCCGAGAACACGGTTGGAAGCCCTCGGTTCTGACCTTCGATCCGCACCCGACTCGAGTGGTCGCGCCCGCCCGCGCTCCGCAATTGCTGACGTCTCCTACGCGCCGCGCCGAGCTGATGTGCGAAGAAGGCATCGAGCAGGTATTGATTCTTCCATTCACCCTGGACGTGGCGGAGCTCACACCGGAACAATTCGTGCGTCAGTTATTAGTAGAGCGGCTGGGAGCCAAGGCGGTTCTGGTGGGTGAAAACTTCCGCTTCGGGCATCGCCAAGCCGGCACCGTTCAAGTGCTGGAGGCGATGGGCGGGCGACTGGGGTTCCAAACGCAGGTAGTCCCCATTGCCGCCTGCCGCGGGCGCCTTGCCAGCAGCAGCGGAATTCGTGAAGCCATCCAGGCCGGGCGAGTGGCTCTGGCAGCGCGGCTCCTGCAACATCCGTACGGAATCGAAGGTGGTGTCATCAAAGGGCACGGCGTGGGTGCGAAACAGACAGTTCCCACGCTGAATCTGGAGACGGCCGCCGAAGTCCTCCCGTCCCGCGGCGTCTATATCACTCGAACCTGGGATCTGGAAACGAGCCGGGCCTGGAATTCGATCACCAATATTGGGTACCGGCCCACCTTTGGCGACCAGGACCAGCTTTCCATCGAGACGTTCCTGCTCGATCCACTGGAGGGCGACTCTCCGCACCGTATCCGCGTGGAATTTCTCTGCCGCGTGCGCGACGAGCGCAAATTCGCTTCGCCGGAAGCTCTCAAGGCGCAAATTCTGAAGGATGTGCGCGTCGCCAACAATTACTTTCGCCGCGCAGGCACCTGGATTGGCCGGCACCCGTCGCGCGCCTGAATCCCGATGACGACGGCAACTTTTCTAGCCAGCGCCTTCACGATCGTTGTCATCGATCTGCTGCTCGCCGGCGACAACGCGTTGGTTATCGCCATGGCCGTGCGCTCCCTGGCGCCGCGCGAGCGCCGGATCGGTATCATTTGCGGGTCGGCCATGGCCGTAATCCTGCGAATCGCACTGACCGTGGTCGCTGCGCGGTTGCTCTATTTGCCCTATCTCCAGGCGGCCGGCGGGCTGCTGGTGGTTTGGATTGCGTTCCGGCTGATGGTTGAGGCCAGCGAATCGCCACAGGACACCCCCTCGCCGCGTAAGTTGCTAAAAGCGATCTGGGTGATTGTGGTCGCCGACCTGACCATGTCCATAGACAACATCCTGGCAATTGCAGCTGCTTCCCACGATCACGTGGGTCTGATCGTGTTCGGCTTGTGCCTCAGTATTCCATTTGTCATCTTTTCGAGCAGCCTTCTGGCAACACTGATGAACCGGTACCCCATCCTGATCTACCTGGGCGGCGCCATGCTTGGGAAGGTCGCTGGAGACATGATCTTGCAGGATCGCTTCGTGGACGGGGCCGTGCATCCTTCGGACTTAGTCCGGTATCTCAGCGACGCGGTGCTCATCCTGATCCTGGTCTCGGTGGGCAGATACGTGGGCCGCCGGCGCCGAAAAAACACCGGTACGTGCGTTCCTTCTAGCCCCTAAGAGCCAGTATTCGCCGCAGCTTAGCAGCGTATACTCGCAGTATCATAGGAAGGCGAGTGTCCGCGGGATCTCCAGGATGAGCGTCACAGACCTTTTCATACGCCGGCCGGTGATGACCACCCTGGTCATGCTGGGAATCGTGCTCTTCGGCGTGATGGGCTATCGTTCGCTCGCCGTGAGCGACCTTCCGAACGTCGATTTTCCCACCATCCAGGTGCAATGCGCTTTACCGGGGGCCAGCGCGGAGACGATGGCATCGTCGGTCGCGGCGCCTCTGGAGCGCCAATTCACCACCATCGCGGGCATCGATTCGATGTCTTCCACCAGTTACGTGGGGAGCACGAACATCACCATCCAGTTCACGCTTACGCGATCGCTCGATGGCGCGGCGCAGGATGTGCAAACCGCGATTGCATCGGTTCTGCGAAAACTCCCACCCAACCTGCCGGCGCCGCCCACTCTGCGCAAGGTCAATCCCGCCGATCAGCCGATCCTGGCGATGGCCATCTACTCCAGCACTCTGCCTTTGGCCACCATGGACGCCTTTGGGGAAGAGATTCTGGCGCAGCGCATTTCACAAATCGACGGCGTAGCGCAGGTGAACGTTTTCGGCCAGGCCAAATACGCTGTCCGCGCGCAACTCGATCCTGCTCTTCTGGCTTCACGCAACGTCAGTATCGACGAAGTCAACGACGCCCTGAACCACCACAACGTCAATCTGCCTACCGGAACGCTGTGGGGCAACCATTGGGCGTATACGGTGGAAGCCAATGGACAGTTGAACACGGCCGAGCAGTATCAGCCGCTGATTGTGGCGTATCGTAACGGATCGCCGGTTCGGCTGCAAGAACTCGGCCGCGTCATCAACGGAATTCAAAACGATAAGAACGGGAGCTGGTACGGCTCCATACCGTCGATCCAGTTTTCCATCCAACGTCAGCCGGGCGCGAACACGGTGCAGGTAGTCGATAACATCAAGACGCTGCTTCCGACGCTTCGCGAACAGATGCCACCGGCGATGAAGCTGGACATTTTCTTTGACCGTTCAACTTCTATTCGCGAGTCGGTCAACGACGTGAAAGCTACACTGCTGATCACGGTCGTGCTGGTGGTCGGCGTGATCTTTGTTTTTCTGCGCAACGTATCGGCCACCGTCATCCCCAGCCTGGCGCTGCCGCTATCGATTATCGGTACGTTCGCCGCCATGTACCTGCTCGGCTACACGCTGGACAACCTTTCGCTGATGGCCTTGACCCTTTCCGTGGGCTTCGTCGTGGACGATGCCATCGTGATGCTGGAAAACATTGTCCGGCACATGGAAATGGGCAAGGCGCGCATGATTGCAGCGTTGGAGGGCGCGCGCGAGATCGGCTTCACGATTGTTTCCATGACCATCTCGCTGGCGGCCGTATTCATTCCCGTGCTGTTCATGAGCGGCATCATGGGCCGGCTGTTCCATGAGTTCGCCGTCACCATCATGGTGGCCATCGTCATTTCCGGGTTTGTCTCGCTCAGCCTGACCCCCATGCTGTGCAGCCGGTTTCTCAAGCCTCCGGCTGAACATCTGAATGCCTTTCAGAGAATTTCAGAAGGAACGTTCGACGGCATGCGCAGGATCTATGCGTGGACGCTCCGCGGCGTCCTAAGGCATCGTTTCCTGACCGTGGCGACGGCTGCCGGAACGCTGGTGGCGACCATCTACTTGTTTGGCCTGGTGCCAAAAGGATTCATTCCCAGTCAGGACGTCGGTCAGATCAACGGCGCGTTGGAAGGACCGCAGGGCATTTCCTACGACGACATGGTGCGGGCCACCATGCTGGCTTCCAGTATCGCGGAAGCCGATCCGGATATCGACGGCGTAAGAAGCCAGGTGGCCGGCGGCAACAACAACCCCTCGGCGAACAACGGTCAGCTGAATCTGCACCTCATACCGCGGTCGCAGCGAAAGGAAACTCCGGAGCAAATTATTGCGCGCCTCCGCCCCAAGCTGGATCAGATTCCGGGCATTCGCACGTACCTCTCCAATCGGCCCTTGATCACCATTGGCGGCATTCAGAGCAAGAGCAACTTCCAGTACACCCTGCAGGCGCCGGATCTCGCCGAGCTGTATCGCGTAGCAGCCGACTTCGAGCTGCGGATGCGCACGCTGCCCGAATTGACGGACGTGAACAGCGATCTGCAGAACAACAATCCGACTGTAACGCTGGATATCGACCGCGACAAAGCCTCCGCCCTCGGCGTGGCTGCCGACCAGATCGAGAGCGCCCTTTACAGTGCCTACGGCACGCGCCAGGCATCGACGATCTACACCCCAGTGGACGATTTCCAGGTGATTCTGGAGGTTCTGCCCAAGTACCAGCTCGATCCCGATGCGCTCGGCTTGCTCTACGTCCGGTCGAACAACGGAAAGCTGGTGCCGCTGAATGCCGCGGCGCACCTGCGGCTGGGCACCGGGCCTCTTTCGGTTTCGCATCTGGGGCAGGCGCCGGCAGTCACCATTTCGTTCAACACCAAAGAGGGAGTAGCCTTGGGCGATGCCGTTGCGCACATCGAGCAAGTGGCCCACGAAACCTTGCCCGACAACGTGACCACCAGTTTCCAGGGCACGGCCGCGGCATTCCAGGATTCTTTGAAGGGCATGGGCGTGCTGCTGTTGATGGCGATTCTGGTGATCTACCTGGTCCTCGGAATCCTGTATGAGAGTTTCATCCACCCGCTGACGATTCTGTCAGGATTGCCCTCGGCTGGATTGGGCGCTCTGGCCACGCTGCTGATCTTCCACGATGAGCTCAACCTGTACTCGTTTGTCGGCATCATCATGCTGATCGGTATCGTTAAGAAGAACGCGATCATGATGATTGATTTCGCGCTCGAAACCCAGCGCGAGCATGGCACCGCCCCGGCCGAAGCCATCCACGAAGCCTGCCTGGTGCGATTCCGGCCGATCATGATGACCACCATGGCGGCCCTGATGGGCACCTTGCCGATCGCTTTGGGACTGGGAGCGGGCGGCGAAGCGCGGCGTCCGCTAGGCCTCGCGGTAGTGGGAGGCCTGGTGGTTTCCCAGCTCTTGACGCTGTATATCACTCCGGTGTTCTACACCTACATGGAACGCTTCCAGCACTTCGCCGGCCGCTTCCGGCGACCGAAGAAGAAGATCGCAGCCAAGGCCGAGCGCGAAGTGGCATTCACGGACTAGCTGGGCGATCACCAACCGGGCACCGCCAAATCAATCGGAGCCTCGACCGGCTACGACGTTTCCACAAACCAGCACCTGGACGGCGTACCACCTCTCGCGGGATGATTTCAGCATGGTGAGTCGCAGAGTTCTGATCGGCGGGGCCGGCGCCATGATGGCGCAAATTCTGCAAGCGCAGAATCGCGGCGGCAATGTCAAACCAGTCTTCGAACACGATCTGCCCGATCTGACGATGCAGGGTTGGTCGGCCACCGCGGTGGAGGTTTCCTACGGGCCGGGCGAGAGTTCGGCAGCACACCGCCATCCCGGCATAACGATTGCCTACGTCCTGGAAGGCGAGATCCGCTCCAAAGTCGGCGACGAGCCCGAAAGAACTTATCTGGCTGGCCAAATGTTCCTGGAGACTCCGGGCCAGCTTCACGCCGTATCGCGCAATGCCAGTGCCAGCACGCCGGCAAAACTCCTTGCCATATTGCTTGCCAAGAAGGGGCAGCAACTCACCACGCCGGCATAGGCGCAAGTTCGCGCGTTGATTCTCTAAATTCCTGTAAACACGCCCGTTCGGTCCCGTAACGAACGCCCTCATAACCTGGCGCAACCGTTCGGAACTGGACAGACCGGACCCTTCCACCGACTATGAGACTGCATGACCCTGACTGCCCTGGACTGGTCATTTATCCTCTTGTACTTTCTGGGGAATTTTGCCATCGGTCTCTACTACCGGGCGCGGGCCGGTAAGAGCGTCAACGAGTTTTTCCTCTCCGGGCGCAACGTGCCGTGGTGGCTGGCAGGTACCTCGATGGTCGCCACCACGTTCGCGGCGGATACCCCACTCGCCGTCACCGGAATGGTGGCCCGGGGAGGAATCGCCGGCAACTGGCTGTGGTGGAGCTTTGTTGCCAGCGGCATGCTCACCGTATTCTTCTACGCGCGGCTGTGGCGGCGCTGCGGGGTGATGACCGATATCGAGTTCGCCGAAGTTCGCTATGCCGGTAAGCCGGCTGCGTTTCTGCGCGGGTTTCGCGCGCTGTACCTGGGCATCCCGATCAACTGTATCGTGCTCGGGTGGGTGAACCTGGCCATGGTCAAGATCCTGACGCTGGTGCTGGGCGTCACCCGCATCGAAGCGCTGCTGATCGTGCTGGGGATGATCGCGGTGACTTCACTGATCTCTACCATGTCCGGGCTTTGGGGCGTGCTGGTCACCGATCTTTTTCAGTTCTTTATCAAGATGACCATGGTGACGGTGCTGGCGTTCGCGGCCGTTCATGCCGTGGGCGGCATGGACGCGCTGAAAATGAAGTTGGCACTGCTCGATCAATCCCGGGGCGTGCATCCCGGAACGCATGGTTCGGTGTTGAGTTTCATTCCCGATCTCAGTTCGCCCTGGATGCCGATGATCACGTTCCTGGTCTACATTTCGTTGAACTGGTGGGCCACGTGGTATCCGGGAGCGGAGCCGGGTGGCGGCGGGTACATCGCGCAGCGCATGTTCTCGGCCAAGGACGAAAAGCATTCTCTGCTGGCCACGCTCTGGTTCAACATCGCGCACTACGCCATTCGGCCGTGGCCGTGGGTCCTGGTCGCGCTGGCGTCACTGGTGCTTTTTCCAGGCTTGCAGGATCCGGAAACCGGTTATGTGCGCGTGATGATCGCCTATCTTCCGGCGTCGCTGCGCGGGTTGATGCTGGCAGCGTTTGCGGCGGCTTACATGTCAACCATTGCGACGCAATTGAACTGGGGCGCAAGCTATATCGTGAACGATTTCTACCGGCGCTTTTTGCGCCCTTCGGCCCCGGAACATCACTATGTACTGATTTCAAAAGCATCTACGGTCTTGTTGACGGTGGTTTCGGCGGTCGTCACGTTCTACATGACGTCGATTGCCGGCGCCTGGAAGCTGCTCATCGTGACGGGCGCGGGCACCGGCCTAGTGTTGCTGCTGCGCTGGTTCTGGTGGCGGATCAACGCCTGGAGCGAGGTATCGGCGATGGCGGCGGCGTTTGTTACGTCGCTGGCTCTACAAGTAGCCGGCGGCCTGGACAGCGACAAGCCAGTGGATTTCGCCTGGATCATGATCATCACGGTGGCGGTGACCACAGTTGTCTGGCTGACGGTAACATTCCTCACCAAGCCGGAATCCGATCAGACGCTGCTGAAGTTTTATACGCGGACGCGGCCCGGAGTCACCGGATGGAGACGCATCGCGCGGTTGGCGCCGGATGTTCGCAGTTCGAACAACGGATGGTACAGCGCGCTCGATTGGATCAGCGGATGCGCGTTGATTTACGGCATTCTTTTCGGCACCGGCAAATTGCTGCTCGGCGAGTGGACGGCCGGGCTGGCATTGTTGGGGATGGGATTAGCGGGAGGCGCTGTGATTTGGAGCGATCTCTCGCGGCGTGGTTGGGGTTCGGTCGTGGAGTAGAGCCTGAATATCGATATGGTTCGCTGGCTACTTATTCCGACGATGGTCGGGGCGGCTTACGCCGCGCCGCTGCCGTTGATGCCGCTGCCGCGCGTTGTCACGGTGTCTGCCGGCGCGCTGC
This sequence comes from Bryobacteraceae bacterium, assembly GCA_035516375.1. Classification (GTDB taxonomy): domain Bacteria; phylum Acidobacteriota; class Terriglobia; order Bryobacterales; family Bryobacteraceae; genus PSRJ01. Next base: position 14,582 of record DATJAK010000325.1, on the reverse strand, counting down.
CGATTGATTCGACTTTCCGAGTAACCAGCAGCGGCTATACCGACTTCCGTTTAGACGCCGCCATCAAGCGCTTTTCCGCCCGCGTCGCGCAACAAACAGGCATTCCCCTCGTGACATCCGGAGTGAAACGAGCTACTCTGCTGGTCGAATGTCGCGAGCGCGGTAACGATTACCCGGCGTTAGGTGAGGATGAATCGTACCAACTGGACGTTGCTGCTACCGGCGCGCGGCTCCAAGCACAGACAGTGACCGGCGTTCTCCGCGGCCTTGCGACCTTTGCGCAATTGATCGGTCCCGGGCCGGAGGGATTTGAAGTTCCTTCCATCCACATCGAAGACCGACCGCGATTTCCGTGGCGAGGGCTGATGCTCGATGTCTCCCGCCACTGGATGCCCATCGCGGTGGTGGAACGAAACCTCGATGCGATGGCGGCGGTGAAGCTCAATGTGTTCCATTGGCACCTCTCCGACGACCAGGGTTTTCGTGTCGAAAGCAAGCGCTATCCCAAACTGCAGCAATCCGGGAGCAACGGCAACTTCTACACGCAAGCCGAGGTGCGGCAGGTGATCGCCTACGCCCGGGAGCGGTCGATCCGCGTGATTCCCGAGTTCGATATGCCCGGCCACACCACGTCGTGGTTCGTTGGCTACCCTGAGTTGGCCAGCGCACCGGGGCCTTACGCAATTGAACGGAAATGGGGCATTTTCGAGCCGGTGATGGATCCCACGCGAGAGGAGACTTACGCGTTTCTCGACGGCCTGATCGGCGAGATGGCGGCACTGTTTCCCGATCCGTATTTTCACATCGGCGGCGATGAGGTCGAAGAAACCCAGTGGAAACAATCGCCTTCCATTCAAGCTTTCGCGCGCGAGCATAACCTCAGCGACAACCAAGATTTGCAGGCTTACTTCACACGCCGCGTGGAAAAGCTGGTGAAGAAGCACGGCAAGATCATGATCGGCTGGGACGAAGTGTTGGCCGCTCGACCAGGCTCGGACACAGTGATTCAATCCTGGCGCGGGCAGGCCTCGTCGGCAGACGCCGTGGCGAAGGGGTACCGGTCGGTGCTCTCCTACGGCTACTACCTGGACCACCTCGACCCGGCGCGTGTTCCCTATGCCAACGACCCGATGGATGGCGGCAAACTGACTTCGGAACAGACTGGGCGCGTCCTGGGCGGGGAAGCGTGTCTGTGGTCGGAATACGTCAGTCCGGAGACCGTGGATTCCCGCATCTGGCCGAGACTGGCGGCCATCGCGGAGCGGTTCTGGTCGGCGCACGATGTGACCGACGTTGATTCGATGTACACGCGGATGGAAGCGGTTAGCCGTTCGCTCGAATGGACCGGATTGCAGCATCGCTCGAACTATGCGCTGATGCTCGACCGACTGGCGGGCGGACGGTCATCGCGGCCGTTGCGTGTGCTGGCCGATGCCTCGGAAGCGCTCGGCATCGCGGGCCGGCGGGATGCCCGGCAGTATTCCAGCCTGGTGCCGTTGAATCGATTTGTCGATGCGGTCCGTCCGGAAAGCGAACTAGTACGAAAGTTGGAACGCGATGTCGCGAATCTGGCGTCCGATGCCAGCGTGGCAGAGCTACGCGCCACGTTCACTGAGTGGGCTGAGGCCGAAGCGGGCGTTAAAGTGCTAGCGGACGCCCCACTCCCTAACGGTCGCGGCTCGGTAACGAACGGCGACTCCGTACTGAGCCGCGACCGTGAGGGAGCGGTGGTTTTCGTCGCCGAATTGTTGCCGCTGGCCCACGACCTGGCCATGGTGGGCAATATCGGTCTGCGCGCGTTGGACTACATCGAAAGGCGAGAGCCGGCACCGGCCGGCTGGCTCGCCGAACAGAATCAGGAACTGGACCGGTTGGAGCAACCGGTGGCGGAAGTACGGCTGGCGGGGGTGCGGCCGGTGCGCCTGCTACTCGCCCGAGCAAATCTGCAAAGCCTTGCAAAATCGAGCGTTCGATGCGGTAACGAACCTATTTGTAACAGCCGCCGAACCGTTCGGAACTGGACATTGACGGCGCCCCGGCCCAATATCACGCTGGAGTGAAAACTTTGGGTGTCCCAAACGGACGAACAAGAGGTTAGAGGAAAATCGAGGTGAATATGAGAACCAGCGATTCCCGGTTGCGAAGCCGGACGATGCAAACCCTAATCGTATTGGTGACGCTAGCGCTAATCGCCGCATTGGCGCCGGCAGCATGGGCGCAGGAAGTTACCGCCGCCGTCACCGGTCGAGTCACGGATCCAACCGGCGCCGCGATCGCAGGAGCCACGATCACCGCACGCGATCTAGCTCGCGGCACTGTCGTAAAAACGGAGAGCAACATAGACGGCGCTTACAATCTGCCACGGCTGCCCGTGGGCAGCTACGAGGTGAAGGTGGAATCCACGGGATTCCAAACAGCGGTCCGCCCCTCGCTCACGCTCGAGTTAAATCAAACCGCCAGGCTGGATTTCGCGATGACCCTCGGGCAGGTGTCGCAGACTCTCGAAGTAACCTCCGCTCCGCCGCTGCTGCAAACGGACAGCACGCAGGTGGGAACGGTCATGCAGGCCAGCGCCATCGCGAACCTGCCATTGGAAACGCGCAACTACAACCAGCTCACCTTACTGGTGCCGGGAGCGTTGACCATCAGTCCCGCTTCGTTTAATACGGGCCAGAAGACTTTCAACGCGGCGCGCCCCAACTTCAACGGAAACCGCGAACAGACGAACAATTCCATCCTCGATGGCGTGGATAACAACGAATTCGTCGACAACGGCGTAGCCTACGTGCCGAGTATCGACGCGATTGAGGAAACCAACGTGATCACCAATAATCCCTCCGCGGAATTCGGGCAATTCCTGGGGGGCGTGGTGAACGCAACCTTGAAATCGGGCAGCAATCAATTCCACGGCAATCTGTTCGAGTATCTGCGCAACGACTTCTTCAACGCCAATGAGTGGTCGAACAACTTCAACGGCCTGCCCACGCCGAAGCAGCACTGGAACGAATACGGTGGCACGATCGGCGGACCAATCAAGAAGGACAAGCTCTTCTTCTTCGCCGATTTTCAAGGCTCGCGGTTCGATCTGCCGGCAACGCCTCAGCCGCTGACTACATTCACCACCGCGGATGCCAAAGGCAATCTCACCGATCTGGGCCTTTCCCTGCACTATCCGGGAACGAACGTTCCCATGCCCTCCAATCTGACCCAGGCGGCGATTTGCGGCGCGGGCCAGAAGATGGGCGTGGATCCGTGCATCACCGGTATCAGCCCAACGGCCTTGAAGATTACATCCGCGCTGCCCACACCGAATCTAGGCGGCACACCTGGAAGCAACGGCACCCTGTTCAACCTGAATAACGCGACATCGACGTATACACATGGGAATCAAGGCGATATCAAAGTCGACTGGGCGCCGACCGATAAAGACCGGTTCTTTGCACGGTACTCTCAACAACACATTGAGCAGCCGCTCGTGAACACCGTGGGACTGCTCTACAGCGGCAGCGGCGGCAACCTCTTTCCGTTGCAGCAAGCCGTGCTAGGTTACACGCGCACCATCAGTCCGACTCTGGTGAACGACTTCCGTTTGGGCATGACCTACGATCCGGCGGAGGCCAACATTCAGTCTCTCGGCACCAATTCTGGTGCCAATCTGATACCAGGGCAGCCGACTCCGTACTTGCCCGGACTTTATTTCGCCGGATCTGCGGTTGGCGGCAGGCAAAACGGACCGTTCGCATTCGGAACGGTGGATGGCGAAGAGTTTTTCCACCAGACGGCGATTCAGTTTTCCGATACAGCGATCTGGACGAAGAACACGCACACGTTCAAATACGGATTTCAATTGATTCGTTATCGCAACAACTATATTCCGGCAACCAGCAGTGACGGCGCCGCGGGGCAGATCGGCTTTACCGGAACGTACACAGGCAACTCCGAAGCCGACTTCCTGCTCGGACTACCAGCCTACATGGGTTATGGCTTGGGCTACGCAGGCACAGTGGGCCAACGCAATGATGGCATCGGCGCATTCGTGCAAGACGATTGGCGCATCAGCCCGAAGTTGACATTGAATCTGGGCTTGCGCTGGCAGCTGTTCACTCCGATTTACGAAGTTGGCAACCGCGAGACCAACTTCGGGATGTATAGCGGCCAAATCGAGTTGGCCGGCGTGGGCGGCAACAGCCGCGCGCTCTACGACCAATACAACGGCATCGCCAACTTCCTGCCGCGTCTCGGCATCGCCTATAGCGTCGACGACAAGACCGTGGTGCGCGCGGCATTCTCGCGCTCCAGCTTTTCGGAAGGCACCGGCGAGTTCAACCGGCTGCCGACCAACGCACCGTGGAACAACGACCTGGTAGGCCAATGGGGCGGAGTCGGGACCAATGGCGGCATCCCGGCAAACCAGATCACGCTCGATCAAGGCTTTGCGGCACTCGGCGCTGCCGGACCCGCCTGCACGGTAGCGAATGTGCTTTCGGCGCCGGCTTCCTGCTTTGCGGGCGTGCGGCTGCACGCCACCGACCCCAATTACCGGCCCGCGGTTTCCAATCAATGGAACCTGAGCGTGCAACGGCAATTCGGGAGCTCACTTACGGCGCAAGCGGCGTATGTCGGCCAGCACACCGACCACCTGGCCGCGATTTACAACATGGGACAGAATTTCCTGTTGTCCAACGGAACTGCCGTACCCGGCCCCTACCTGGCCGGCAATCCGACTCTGAAGAACGACGGAACCGGGCAGCAGCGGCTCAACACCTCGACCGGCGTGCAGAACTATCAGGCACTGCAATTGATGGTGCGGGAGCACCTGTCCCACGGCTTGGCCTTCGGTTTCAACTACTCCTTCTCGAAGTGCTTGACCGACAACCAGGGCTACTACGGCCGCTACGGCAACTCGGCGGCTTCGCAGACTACGGCGGATGTTGCGTTCCAGTCGTACGTGTACAACGTAAGAGGCCTCGACTACGGGCTGTGCGACGCCGACGCAACGAACACGTTCAATGGCTATTTGAACTACGACCTGCCATTCGGTCATGACCGCGCTTTTGCGAAGAGCACCAGCAAATGGGTGAACGCGATCATCGGCGACTGGCGCTATGACACCATCGTCACCGCACACGGCGGCTTCCCGATTTCGATGATTCAGTTCGGGTACGATCCGTCCGGCGCGTATTTCCAGCCGCGGCCGGATTGCAATGCTCCTTCGAAAGCGACCGCATATAAGAACTTCGTCGGCGGCGGATACATCTGGTTCGATCCGACTACGATGTCGATTCCGACCTCGGGCCTGGGCACCTGCGGCATTTCCACCGAACGGGGGCCGGGCTTGAAGCAGATTGACATGAGCCTCTCGAAGAAGTTCCGCATTACGGAGCGGCAGGCACTCGAATTCCGCTTCGATGCGATCAACGCGTTCAACACGCCGATCTTCGCCGTCGCGGGTTACGCCACGGACGACCTGCCGGGCGACTTTACACCAGCGAAGTACACCTCGGACTTGAACTACCAGAAGAGCGCACCGACCGGGGTGGTGAACACCTCGCTGGGCGCACGCAACCTCCAATTTGCCTTGAAGTATAGCTTCTGAGCTTTGATCAACCCCACCCTGACAGGCGGGCCGGCTTCGGCTGGTCCGCCTTTTTTGTTGTCTACGATTCGATGTTGAACAGCTCCTTCTTGGTCGCAGCTCTATCAGGCGGCGAATGCCGTGCTACGCTGACCAAATGAATTACAGTAGGTTGACTGCAGGATTGCTCGCGTTAACGGCGATCACGCTGATGGCGGAACCGAAGAAAACTCCCGAGCTGACGGATCACTACGCGGAAGTGAACGGCGTAAAGTTGCATTACATCAGCGCGGGCAAGGGTCCGCTGATCATCTTTCTGCACGGCTTTCCGGAATTCTGGTACGAGTGGAAGAATCAGCTGGCGGTATTTGGCGCGGACCATCTGTCGGTGGCGCCGGACATGCGCGGGTACAATCTCTCGGCCAAACCGGCTGAGGTCGATCAATACCAGGTGAAATATCTGATCGAGGATGTACGCGCACTGGCGGCGCACCTGGGGTACAAGAAATTCACGCTGGTGGCGCACGACTGGGGTGGCGCGGTGGCGTGGGCGCTGGCGATCGCGCATCCGGAATGCCTCGACAAGCTGATCATTGTGAACGCGCCGCATCCGGGAGTGTTCGCGCGGCTACTGAGTGAGGATCCCAAGCAGCAGCAGGCCAGCCAGTACATGCTGATGTTCCGCAGCCCACAGGCCGAGACAACGCTATCGGCGAATAACTACGCGCTGCTGACCGGCATCGTGCTGGGACCGGGCCTCAAGACCGGCGTGTTTACCGAGGACGACAAGAAGGCGTACATCGACGCCTGGTCTCAGCCTGGCGCTCTGACGGGCGGATTGAATTATTACCGCGCCGCGCAGGTGGGGCCGCCGGCGCCGGCAGCTCCGGGCGCGGTCCCGTCAACCGGCAATTTTGCAGTCGATCCCACAAAGGTAGCGGTTAGCGTGCCGACGCTAGTGATCTGGGGCGAGAAGGACACGGCGCTTCTGACGGAGAACCTCGACGGGCTCGACCAGTTTGTGCCGCATCTGACGATCAAGCGAATACCGGACGGCTCGCACTGGGTCATCCACGAAAAGCCGGACGAAGTGAACGGGTATATCCGGGAGTTTATTCGGAAGTAGGGCAGACGGTACAAAGCGACCGTCTGCCCTACAAACGCTGAGTTACTTTTTGCCTTTGCCGTTCGTCTTCCGCGGCGGGATGTTCTGGTCGGCCCAGTTCAAGATGACGTCCGCCACTTCCAGATTATTCGTGCCGAGCATCATCATGTGAGTGGTGCCTTTGAACACCGGGTTGCCCAACTCATCCAGCTTGATGTAGTCCGCCTTGGCGGTTCCGTTGCCCGCAGCGCGACGTGCGTTGATCTGGTCCACCGTGGTCTGGCAGACTTCGCTGGTTGCGGTGTAGTCCCCTTTCAACGCCAGGTACGGGATGTTGTCGAAGTCGGCGGCGGTGAGGCCGCTGTTCGGCAAGGAGCAGGAGCCCTCAATCGTAATCAGGCCCTTCAATAAATCGAGGTGGCCGCGTTCCTTCAGAATGCGCACCATGTGGTGCCCCATGATGCCAGATTGCGAGTGTGTAGCTACGACGGCGCCGCCCAACTTCTCGACCAGGTCCGCAAGAGCCATGGGGGTCCAGGTATTCGCCGGCGCGATTTCGTGCGGCTCGCAGGCGGCGCAGGTGGAACCCGGCAGCGTCACCTCCGAATTGGGGACCAGTTGCTTGTAGTATTCGAGAGCGTACGAGTTCTCGGGGCCTTCGGGCTTCGGGCCGATGGCACCGCCGCGAGCCGCGATATTCGCATCCACGGCAGTGAACGGGTAGGCCGGACGGTAGTCGTCGGTGTGGAGGGCGTCATCCGTCGGCGGATCGCCGGGTTCGCCGTGTTGAATCAGCTTGCCATTGAGAATCGTGGAGCCCGGCGGAATCAGGTGGCCGAACCACTGCGTCCAGGCGGTGTTGTCGGTGATCCTGCCGAATGCCGGAAGCAAGGCGGCGCCGCCCGCGACGTTGCCGTTCTTGATCAGTGCCGCGGCCTCGTGAATGACGGACTCGTCAAAACCGGAGCGTCCGCGCCCCGACTGATCGACGACGTACGTGGACATGCCCTTGCGCACGAAGTACGGATACCAGCCTTCGCGGCCATCCGGCGTCGACTCCAGACAAGCTCCCGTATGCGTAGACCCGTGGACCATGATGACCGGCGGCGTATTGCGTTTCTTGTTGGCCGGTATCTGGAACTCGACATACATCTGGCCAATCGTGATCTGGTTCGGGGCCGGGGATTGATTGGCCGCCGGCACGGTGGCGTAGCTGGTGACTTTTGGAACGCCGCCGATGAAGAAGCTGCCTTCATCCTCGATCACCAACGGTTTGGTCAGGAACTTTTTCACCTTCTGCCCTTCCAGGGTGGCCGCGCCAGCCACCATTGCGAGCGGCAGTATGGCGAGCAGGCAACCAGCGGTCGTTTTCGCGAAGTGATTCTTCATTGACATCTCCTTAGCGTGCGATGTGGTGATTATACCCACGGCAGCAGAAGATTGCCCGCTGCGTTCGGCCCTCGTCTTTATGAATTCTTTATGTCTTCTCTATGACTTTTTCAGGCTTCGCCGCCTAGCCTGAAATTGGGAGCGCACCATGTCGCTGATCCTGGAAAAACCGCTCAACCCGGCCGCGGGGCAACCGGAAGCGCCGCCAGCCAAGAACGGCAGGGCCAGGCTCAACATTTCGGTGGTTTTCACATCAGTGGAAGCGACTCTGGCGGCGTTGAGAAAGGCCGCAGAGCTAGCGTCCAAGCTGCGTGCGCGCATCATTCTATTAGTCCCCCAGATCGTCCCGTATCCCTTACCGTTGACAAGCCCACCGATTCTGTTGGATTTCAACGAACGCCGATTCCGCCTGATCGCCGAACAGTCGACGGTGGAGACGAATGTCCGTCTGTATCTCTGCCGCGACCGGCGCGACATGCTGAAAGGCGCCCTGCCACCACATTCGGTGGTTGTGCTGGCCGGTCCAAAGCGGTGGTGGCCCACCTCGGAAAGTCGGTTGGCGAGAGCGTTGCGCCACGCCGGACACGAAGTAGTTTTCGAAGAGTTGCCGTAGCGCGATACTGTGAATCTTCATAACTTCTTCATGTTTTCTCTATGACTTCTTTAGGCTTTACAGCCTAACCTCTAGTTGACTGTAAACGACACTTCTATGAAGTTCAAAAATGCACACGCGTTCCGTCGCCCGGTTGAGACGGAAGATGCTACGCTGAAGATCACGGTCGTGTACACCTCTGACGAGGCCACACTCGCCGCGATGCGAGAGGCGGCGGTGCTAGCAGGCAGCCTCCAAGCGAAGGTTACGCTGGTATACCCGCAGATCGTTCCGTATCCGCGGCCGATTACTACCTCGCCGGTAGAGCCGGCTTTTACGGAGCGGCGTCTCCGGAACCTCGCGAGCCAAGTTCCGCTCGATACCGACATACACATCTGTTTGTGCCGGGATCCGCAAGATGCGCTGAATACGGAACTGCGGCCGCACTCCGTCGTTGTTGTCGGCGGACGCAAACGATGGTGGCCGACCGGGGAGATGAGCCTGGCCCGGAAACTGCGTCGTGCCGGCCACGAAGTGATTTTCACGGAAACGGAGTAATCTCACATGCTCGACGTATTTTACGTTGCGATAGCTTGCGTGTTTCTGGTTGTCTGCTGGGGCTTCACCAAAGCCTGCGACAAGCTCTAGGAGAAAAATCCCATGGATTACATTATTGCCGGCATAGCCTCTGTCGGTCTGTTCATTTACCTGGTTTACGCTTTGCTTCGGCCCGAGAGGTTCTGAGAAAAAGTTATGACAAGCTTAGGTGTTCTGCAGATCCTTGTGTTTTTCGGCTTAGTGGCGGTGTTCACTAAGCCGCTAGGCGCATATATGGCGCAGGTCTACGAGGGCCGGCGCACGTTCTTGCACCCGGCATTCGGCTGGCTGGAAGCACTCACTTACAAGGTGAGCGGTATCCGCCCCGAGGCGGAACAGCGTTGGACGCAATACACGGCTTCGCTCCTTGCCTTCAGTATTTTTGGATTTCTGCTAGTGTACCTGTTGCAGCGCCTGCAAGGCGTGCTGCCATTCAATCCGCAGCACTTCGGCGCCGGCAACGTGAGTCCCGACCTGGCATTCAATACTTCCACCAGTTTCGTGACTAACACGAACTGGCAAGCCTATAGCGGAGAATCGACCCTCAGTTACTTTGTGCAAATGGCGGCCCTGGCCGTTCAGAATTTCGTATCTTCAGCTGCCGGTATGGCCGTTGCGATTGCCGTGGTCCGCGGTTTCGCGCGGCATGAGTTCCGGACGATCGGCAACTTCTGGGTCGACATGACTCGCTCAACGGTGTTTGTGTTATTGCCGATTTCGATCATTGGCGCTCTGTTCTTGTGTTCGCAAGGGGTGATTCAAAATCTGAAGCCGTACACGGACGTGACCACTGTTGAGGGCGCCAAACAGACGATCGCGCAAGGCCCAGTGGCTTCGCAGGAAGTCATCAAGGAATTGGGCACCAATGGCGGCGGCTTCTTTAATGCCAATTCCGCTCATCCTTTTGAGAATCCAACGCCCGTTACCAATCTTTTCGAGATGTTCTTGATCCTGGTGATCCCCTCGGCTTTGACGTACACCTTTGGACGAATGGTGGGGGATACACGCCAGGGTTGGGCTATCTTCGCGGCGTTCCTCATCATGGCTCTAGCCGGAGTTTTTGTCTGTTACGGATTTGAGCAGGCCGGAAATCCTATCCTGGCCAAACTGGGGATTCAGACTGCCGCGACTCCCGGTCAAACGGGCGGCAACATGGAGGGCAAGGAAGTCCGCAATGGGGTGGTGAACTCCACTTTGTGGGCCACGATCACCACCGATACCAGTTGCGGCGCCATCAATGCGTGGCATGACAGTTTTGTACCCATCGCCGGTCTGGTACCCCTGCTCAACATGATGACAGACATCGTGATCTTTGGCGGAGTGGGTGCCGGCTTATATGGCATCCTGATCTACGCCATCATTGCCGTTTTCATTGCCGGTCTGATGGTGGGGCGAACGCCAGAATATCTCGGCAAGAAACTCGAACAGAAAGAGGTCAAGATGGCGATGCTGGCCATCATCGTAACTTCGGCTAGCATTCTGATTTTCACCGCTTTCAGCACTCAACTCCAGTTTCCAGCGAAAGGTTACTGGAATCCTCCAGGTCCGACTATCGCCAACATGAACAATGACGGACCGCACGGTTTGAGCGAGATCATTTACGCCTACACCAGCAGCACTGGCAACAATGGCAGCGCATTCGCCGGCATCAACGTCAATACGCCGTGGTACAACTTAACGCTCGGATTGGCGCAGTTGATCGGGCGCTTCCTGTTCCTGATTCCGATTCTTGCGGCGGCCGGCAGCCTCGCTGCCAAGAAGAAAGTCCCGGTGACGAGCGGCACGTTCCCCACGCACGGCCCGCTATTTGTAGGGCTACTCATTGGTACGGTGATCATCATTGCCGTGCTTACCTATTTCCCGGCGGTCTCGTTGGGGCCGATCGTGGAGCACTACCTGATGCACAGCGGCAAACTGTTCGCTACAATCCTGCCGCTTTGGAGTTAATCTATGTCTACGGTAAGCATGCCACCGCAACCGACACAAAACGTTCCGAAGGACGACCTGACTTCACTTCTGCCTAAGAAGCTGACTCGGGCGCGGCCACTCTTTGATCCGGAAATTGTGGGACGCGCAACGCGGGCTTCGTTCGTGAAGCTCAACCCGATCTCACTGCTGAAGAATCCGGTGATGTTCGTGGTCGAGGTAGGCGCTGCGCTGACGACCATATTCCTGGTCCGCGACATCATTACCGGGGCAGGCGGCATCGGCTTCTCGCTCCAGATCGCGATCTGGCTCTGGTTTACGGTTCTGTTCGCCAACTTCGCTGAAGCCATGGCGGAAGCGCGCGGCAAGGCCCAGGCCGACAGCCTGCGCAAGACAAAAACCGATGTGATCGCGAAGCGCTTGAATTCATCCGGTAAGACCGAACAGGTTCCCGGTTCCGCGTTGCGATCCGGGGATGTGGTCTGTTGCGATGCGGGCGACCTGATCCCCGGCGACGGCGAAGTGATCGATGGAATCGCCACGGTGGATGAGTCCGTGATCACCGGAGAGAGTGCGCCCGTGATTCGCGAATCCGGCGGCGACCGCAGCGCCGTCACCGGTGGCACCAAGGTGCTGTCGGATCAGATCAAGATCAAGATTACGTCGAATCCGGGCGAGACTTTCCTCGATCGCATGATCGCGCTTGTCGAGGGAGCCCAGCGGCAAAAGACTCCCAACGAGATCGCGCTTAATATTTTGATCGCGGGCCTCACGTTGATTTTCTTGCTCGCAGTGGTTACGCTGCAGCCCTATGCCGTGTTCAGTGTGGCGCAAGCGGGAGCCGGTTCGGTCCCGACCGTAGCAGTACTCGTTTCGCTGCTGGTCTGCCTCATCCCGACCACGATTGGCGGCCTGCTTTCGGCGATTGGAATTGCCGGCATGGACCGCGTCATGCAGCACAACGTGCTGGCGATGAGCGGCAAGGCAGTGGAAGCGGCCGGCGACGTGAATTCGCTCCTGCTCGACAAAACGGGCACCATCACGTTGGGCAACCGGCAGGCTGTGGAGTTCCTCACGATCAACGGCGTTTCCCCCGAGGAACTGGCGGACGCCGCTCAGTTGTCCAGCCTGGCGGATGAAACGCCCGAGGGCCGCTCGGTAGTGGTTTTGGCGAAAGAGAAGTACGGCCTCCGCGGACGTCACATCCCCGAAAACGAAGCCACGTTCATCCCGTTCTCGGCGTACACGCGCATGAGCGGTGTGGACTTCGAAGGCCGCAAACTGCGCAAGGGCGCCACCGAGGCAATTTGCAAATTCGTGATCGAGCGCGGCGGTGAAGTGCCCGCATATTTCCAGGAGATGAGCGATCGCATTGCGCGCAATGGCGGCACGCCTCTGGCGGTATGCGACAGCGACCGGTTGCTCGGCATCATCCACCTGAAAGACATTGTCAAGGGCGGCATGAAAGAGCGCATCGCGCAATTGCGGCGCATGGGCATTCGCAGTGTGATGATCACGGGCGACAATCCGTTAACCGCGGCCGCCATCGCGGGCGAAGCCGGCGTCGACGATTTCCTGGCGCAGGCCACTCCCAAAGACAAGCTCGAATACATCAAGAAGGAGCAGGGCGCCGGCCGGCTGGTGGCCATGACCGGCGATGGAACCAACGACGCTCCGGCACTGGCTCAGGCCGATGTGGGGCTGGCGATGAACACGGGCACCGTGGCTGCCAAGGAGGCCGGCAACATGGTGGACCTGGATAGCAATCCCACCAAGCTGATTGAAGTGGTGGCAATCGGTAAACAGTTGCTGATCACACGCGGGGCGCTGACTACCTTTTCAATCGCCAACGATGTGGCCAAGTATTTCGCCATCATCCCCGCGATGTTCATGGCGACCTATCCCGTGCTTGCCAAACTCAACATCATGGGGCTGCACACGCCGCAAAGCGCGGTCCTCTCGGCCGTGATTTTCAACGCGCTGATCATCATTGCGCTGGTCCCGCTAGCTCTGCGCGGCGTCAAATACCGGCCACTCGATGCGGCCAGCCTGCTGCGCCGAAACCTGCTGGTCTACGGCATCGGCGGGATTATCGTCCCGTTCCCCGGTATTTGGGCCATTGATCAACTGCTGGTGCTGTTGCACCTTGCGTAAGGGAGTTTATATGTGGAAAGAGATTTTGCCAGGATTGCGAATCAACATCTTCTTGACGCTGGTGCTGGGCGTAGTTTACCCGCTGGCCATCACGGGAATTTGCCAGCTGGTGTTTCCGCACCAGGCAAACGGCAGCTTGATCACGTCGGGCAATAAAGTGATCGGGTCCGAAATCATCGGCCAGAACTTTAGCAAGCCCGAGTATTTTCAACCGCGGCCATCGGCGGCGGGTAACGGCTACGACCCGACCTCCAGTTCCGGTTCGAACCTGGGACCCACGAGCGCCAAACTCGTCCGAGGCACGACCAAGATGGACGACAAGAAAAACGAAGTGGTTGACTTCGACGGTATCAGCCTCCGTATGGTGCACTATTGCCTGGACAACGAAATTCCATACGAATCGTCGATCCCGCTCGATCAGTTCAAAGACGCCAAAGGCAATCTGGATGACGTGAAACTGATCAAGGCGTTTAACGACGACAAAGCGGCCTTGGTATTCAAGGCGAAGGCGCCGATTCCAGCGGATGCCGTGACGGGATCGGCCTCGGGTCTTGATCCGGACATCAGCGTGGCGAACGCACAAGTACAAGGCGCCCGCGTGGCCAAGGCGCGCGGCATCACGGCAGATCAGGCGAACGAGATGATCGCGCAGTTCACCGAGTCGCCGGCCCTGGGTCTTCTCGGGGAGCCGCGGGTCAACGTGCTCAAGCTGAATCTGGCACTGGATCAGAAGTATGCGGTAAAGCGCTAAGGCTTCGACGCCATGTCTACCATGTATCGAATGGACCGCAAGCAACTGGGTACAGTTGTTCTCGGTTTGTTGCTTGTGCTTTTGCTGGCCTTGGCGATCAGTTATCGCTGAACACTCACGGGCCGGGAGGCCTGTGCCACCGAGGTGTGAGCGTCGTACACGATCCGGCCGGCGATCATGGTCATAACGGGCTTGATGTCCTTGATTTGGTCTGCGGGCACAGTGAGGTAGTCGCGGTCGAGCACCAGAAGATCCGCCTGTTTGCCGGGCTGGATCGACCCCAGATTGCCCTCTTGAAACACCAGGTAGGCGTTGTTGCGCGTGTGTGCGATGAGCGCGTCCTCACGGCTGATGGTCTGGCGAAGCACCTTCGTACCGCCGGCCATTTTGCCGGTCACCGCGAAGTACAGCGTGGTGAAGGGTAGGGTCTGATTGGCTGCCGTGCCGTCGGTGCCCAGCCCCCACTCGATGCCGCTGTTCTGGATCGTCCGCA
>DATJAK010000324.1:0-21597 GCA_035516375.1 Bryobacteraceae bacterium | reverse complement strand
CAGCCACGCTGGCTCCGCCGGCAAAGATGCCGAGCATTCTGCAAGGTCAGGAGAAGGAGATCATTGAATCCGCTCTTGCTGAGAGCAGAGGCAAAGTCGCAGGTGCGGACGGGGCGGCCGCGAAGCTCGGCATTCCTCCTTCGACGCTGGATTCGAAGATCAAGCAGCTCGGAATCAAGAAAGACAATTTCAAGACGGTTGCCTAACCGCCATCTCGCGGACCTGGCCCAACGGACTCCCCGGTCTGTCCGGCTGACGCGCCACTCGGAGAAAGCCGATGCTGAGCACCTTTTGCGGAGCATACCACTTGCTTGTGTAGTCGCCCTTGGTGAGAAGCGGCGGCTGGGCCCGAGAATGAATTTGTGAACGGAACGCCGACATCGGAAACAACCAGAGCCACGCCTCACGAACAGTCTGGTACGGTGCGATGTGTAAAGGTTCCTTGGCGCCCGGTTATCAGGGTTGTCGTCGTGCTCTAGCGTCCATATCGATTCGGGAGGCAGCCTCATGCAGTGCCTCGGGCCGTTAGGAATGGGCGGCCGTTAGTGCTTGTTCCAGGTCGGCAATCAAATCGTCGGGGTGCTCCAGGCCGATGGACAGCCGCAGCAGGTTTTGCGGCGTGCGCGTGCGTGGACCTTCGATGGAGGCGCGGTGCTCAATGAAGCTGTGGGGACCTCCGAGGCTGGTGGCGCGGATGAACAGACGGCAGCGTGCGGCTGTCGCCATTGCAGTTTCGCGGTTGCCGCGCACCTGGAATGACAGCATGCCACTGAAAGAACTCATCTGGCGCGCGGCGATGCTGTGACCCGGGTGGCCGGGCAAGCCGGGATAGTGCACGGCTTCGACGTTGGCGTGAGTCTGGAGGAACTGCGCGACGGCGAGGGCGTTCTCCGAATGGGCGCGCATCCGGTAAGGCAGCGTTTCAATGCCGCGCAGGGTAAGCCAGCAATCGAATGGCGAAGGTACGGAGCCGCCAAAATTCTGCGCACGGCGGCAGCGCTCAAACAGATAGTTGTCGTGGCGTGTGATGAGCACGCCGCCGACTACATCACTATGGCCGCTGATGTATTTGGTGGTCGAGTGTGTCACCATGTCGATGTTGGAACCGAGCGGGCGCTGCAGAATGGGCGTGGCGAACGTGCCGTCGCAAACCGTGATGGCTTTGGTTTGGCGCGCGATCTCTCCGATCGCGGCCAGGTCGGTGATCTTCATCAAGGGATTCGATGGCGTTTCGAGCCAGATGAGGCGCGTATTCGGGCGGATCGCCGCGCGCACCGTCTCGGCACAGGTCGTATCGACATAGGTGGTTTCGAGCTGCCACTTGCCGAAGACGCCGCCGATCACCTGGCGAAGGGCCCAATACACATCGTCCGGCGCCACGATGTGGTCGCCCGGTTCGAGGCCCTGAATCACGGCCGTAGCCACGGCCAGCCCTGAGGAGAAAACCAGCGCTTCTTTGCCGCCTTCCAGATCGGCCAGACACTTTTCGAGCATGACGCGATTGGGGTTGCCGTCACGCGAATAGCTGAAGCCGCGCGGGTACTCGCCGTCGGGGCTGCGTTCAAAAGTGGTGGAGAGGTGTATGGGCGGCGTCACTGCGCCCGTCGCGGGGTCAATGTGGCGTCCGGCGTGAATGGCCCGCGTCTCGATCCTCATCAGTGTTTAGTGTAGCTTGCGCGAAAAGACGCAGAATTCCACACCCAAGTTCGCAGGATTGTAGATTTTCCACTCCTATTTTCTGTTACTTAGCGCCTGGAGCGGCAATTGCAAACGGTCGGGCATGGCATACGTTATTACCGATACTTGCACCAAGGACGAGTTGTGCGTCGAAGCATGTCCGGTGGACTGCATTCATCCCAAGAAAGATGAAGCCGGTTTCGAAGAAGCACCGCAGCTTTTTGTCGACCCGGTGGCGTGCATCGATTGCGGGGCATGCGTTCCCGTGTGCCCGACGAATTCGGTATTCGCGTTAGACGATGTTCCTCCTGAACTGGCGCGCTTTGCGGACGTGAACGCAGCGCACTACAACTGAACCCGGCCAATGGCTGGGCCTTCAGCCGGGGAGAGACCCCGAGTCAGTCCGCTGACCGATCTCTTCCCGGCTTTTTTTGTTTTGCGGCGCAGGCGACGCCATCACGCCGGGTACGGCATCATAAAGAAATGGATGAGCCAGAAGCGGCGGTGGCGATTGTGCACACGCATGGGGAGGAAGAGTCGGTGCTGCTCATCCGCCGCAGCGAACGCGAGAGCGACCCGTGGTCGGGTCACTGGTCGTTTCCCGGCGGGCGGTGCGAGCCGGGCGATCGCGACCTGGCAGAAACGGCCCTCCGGGAATTGGAGGAAGAGTGCGGCATTCACCTGGAACGTGACCATCTCGAAGCCGCGTTGCCGCCTTTAAGCGCCGGACGCCGGATGAAAAGCCCCATCACCGTTGCGCCGTTTCTGTTTCGCGCCGATGCGAAGCTGCCTCTGGTGCTCGATGCGGAAGAGGTTGCGGAAGCGGTTTGGGTCCCACTTTCGCTGCTGCGGGATCCCACGCGCCATCGCCTCAGCTCTGTGCCGCGGCTGCCACCCGAGATGGCTTTTCCGGCAATTGAACTCAACGGCGTCCCCTTGTGGGGATTCACGTATCGCGTCATCACCGAGTGGTTGCGTCTGCACGGCGACCCGCCGACGCGCGAGCGAGCGGGGTTCGAGGCCGCCTGCATGATGCTGGATTATCTGGCGACATTGGGACTGAAGATCCAGTACGGTTGGAAGGTCCAGGGTGACCGGAAGGTCGCGCGCGTCATCGGCACCATTCCCGTGGAAACCGTTCTGGATCATTTCTCTTTTCCTACTAGGCAGATCCCGGCGGTGAACGCGCTCGAAGTCCGGCCGGATTTTATACGGGTGGTAGGGGTCGGACTAGAGGAGTACTTCATCGAGGCTTCCGAGGCCTAAATAACCGGGAAAATTCTTGACACAGAATAGCGGGCATGAAATCATCCTATGGTTGCGATTCGGTGAATGAATGAACAATTTGTTTGCCGCCAGTCCGGTGGCTGCGTCTAGCGTCCTCGTCGTCGATCGCGAACTCGGGTTTATGTTCGCGTTGTCGCAGGCACTGCGGAGGCGCAACATCGCCGCCATTCCGTGTTGTTCGGTTGCTGAGGCAGAGGCGTTGATGGCGAATCTGGACACCGAGTTGGGCGTCCTGCTGATCAATTGCAGTTGCCCCGGCGTCTGTGCGTTCGCCCGGACGCTGAAGCGCCTGCGGCCGGAACTGCGAGTGGTCGGCATCACCTCCGATGCCCGGCAGTGCCGCCAATTCGACGGCCTGGATGCGACGATCCGGGACCCGGAGGATCGCCGTCCGGAAGGGATCGAACGCTGCGCGGAGTTGCTGCGGATGTTCCTCCGCGGCGGCAAACAGGTCTACCAGTAACAGCGCGGCCCGTGTTACCGGCGGTACTCGTTCGACTGAAATGGCGGAATCCGCCTCGGCCGTCTGTCCCTCTTAGGCGCTAGTCGATGGCCGGACCGAAGTATCCTTGCGCGAGGGCCGGCTCGACTTCCAGGGCCTTGGCCCAGCAAACGCGCGCTTCGTCCGTTTTGCCGGTCGATTCCAGAATCCGTCCCAGGTTCAGCAGCGCTTCCGGCATGTCGGGATGCTGCTCTAAGGCTCCGCGGTATAGCTCGACGGCTTTTTCGAGCTGGCCAGCCTTCTCATACATCAAGCCGGCGTTGTACAACACCTCGGAAGACTTCTCTCCGAGATCGATCAGCCGCACATGATGTTCCAGCGCGGTATCGAAATCGGAAGCCTGGATGGCAAGGGTGGCGAGCCCGCGCAGGGCGTCCAGCGACTTGGGATCGTTGTCGAGCATTTTTTCGTAGAGGCGCTCGGCATTCTCGCGCTCTCCCAAGCCGCCATAGGCCAGAGCCAGATTGGCTTGGGCTTCGGGCCACTGCGGACGATGCTTGAGACAGCCTTCGAATGCCTCGACGGCGCCGCGGTAATCTTCGCGTTGCAAGCGCAGGTAGCCAAGGCGGAAGCGCGCCTCTTCTTCTTTGGGCGCCTTTTCGAGCACCTGCTTGTACCAGCGTTCGGCCTCTTCCAACTGGCCGGAGTGTTCGAGCAGCAGCCCCATGTTCCACATCGGCGCAACCGATTCCGATCCCGCCTGCATGGCGCGCTCGTAGGCCTTGCGCGCTCCGGCCAGATCGCCGAGTTGTTCGCGAACGATTCCCAGGTTGGTGAAGGCTTCCGCGGACTGCGGCCGCAGCTTGATGGCCTCTTCGTAGGCTTCGGCAGCCTGTTCGCGGCGGCCGGCTTTCTGGTGAGCCAGGCCGAGATTGAACCAGCCCTCAAAATGTCCGGGAACGGCCGAAACCAGCAAGGTGCAAAACTTGGCGGTGAGCGCGTGCTCACGGGCGGCGGCCGACCAGGCAGCCAGCCCCTCCAGCGCGACGGTAGAATCGGGCCGCATATCCAACAAGCGCTCGGAATACTCCCGAACCATGTCGAAATCTTCTTTCGACATGCCGATCAGAATCAGGTTGGAGAGTGCCTCTTCCGATTCCGGATTGGCGTCCAGAAGGCGCTGGAATATCTCCGCGGCGTCATCGGCGTGTCCGAGCGTCTGCAGCGCGACGGCTTTGCCAAAAAGCGCGTCTTCGTGTCCGGCCTGCAGTTCCAGGCAGCGTTCAAACGAGAACAGAGCCGACTTGGGGTCTTCCAGGCGCAGGTGAGCGATGGCCAAGCCCAGATGCGCATCTACGTGCGCTGGCTCGAGCGAGCAGGCCTTGTGAAAGGCTTCCAGAGCCTGGTCCCAGTTTCCAAGGCGTTCCAGGCACACTGCCAGGTTGAACCAGCCCATGGCGTACTGTGGCTTGAGGCGGACTAGCGCGCGGTAGCTCTTCTCGGCCTGTTGGAAATCCTCCAGCTCGAACTGGATGTGACCCATGGCGCGGTACACTTCGGGCGGAGCCTTGCCAGACGAGGCGGCGCTCTGTAATTGTTTGACGGCCTCCTCGCGCTTGCCGGCGAGATGGAGCGCGACGGCCCGAGCCAAATGGCCGGCGTTACCGCCTTTTTCTTTAGCGTCCGCAGCTGTCGCTGAGGTTGCTGGAGTGCTCATGAATTACTCCGTGGGGGGCGGCCAGGAGCCGCCTCTGAGATGGGGTCGGCGAGAGGTGTCAGGCGGGCCTTATAGAGCCGAGCCTGTTCGCCCGGCAGGGATGCGAAGCCGATGCCGCCAGCCGGCAGGCGCTCCTCCACGCCTTGGGCGACTACCTCGCCGTCAATGGAAATTGTGAAATCGCTGCCTTCGACCCGCGCCTTTACGGTGATCGCGGCGCCGGATCGCGCCTTCTTGCCCGCCGGCACGGCGTCGGTCGGCTCCTCGTGACCATCGATTACCACCGAACTGCGCAGCACGTAGCCGGACTCGGCCGGGCCGATCGTGATCCGATGATAGTTGTTGATGTCCGAGGCGCGGATAACGAAGGTGACACCGCCCTTGGCGATGCGGGTCAGAAACTCCAGCTCGTAGTCGGTCCAGTTCAAGGATGGTTCGAGCAGCGCCATGCCTCCGGGACGCGCTCCCGCCACATCCAGCTTCCAACTGGCGGTGTCTCCAATCCAGCGGCCCAAACCAGAATTGAAATCTTCTTCCAGCGCCGCCACCGTGGGAGCCGGCCGGGCCTCCGCGGCAAAAGCATCCATGCTGCCATGCAGGGGAATCGGCGAGTAGTCGAACGCCGAGTCGGGCGGTGCAAAGGGAACCTCAGCCATCTGATAGGGGCCCGATTGTTCCTGAAAGACTCCGGCCATTTGAATGGGAGGACGCGCGCCGAAGTCAATCGCGCCCGCCACCGACAGCCGCACTGTATAAGTTGGGGTGCGCTTTTCGGGTTTCCATTCCGGCTCGCAAATCTGAGCCTGCCCCGACATCCCCTCGCCGCTGGCCGGCGAAAGCGGTAGCAGGTCTTGCGGCGGCCGGGTGGTGATGGGTGGCGACACCCGAAGCGGCCGAATGCGGGCGGCTTGCTCGTGTTGGGGTGCGTCGCAGGCGCGCGGGTCGGAGAAGATGGCGATGCTCAGTAGGTCGTAGGCGACGGGGCGGGCGAGCGGCAGTTCCGGACGGCGCCGCGGCGCGCAACGGAACGGGCGCGAGGCTGGACGCCGCGATTCCGCCTGCATGTTCGATGCGCGTTCTTGAGCCGGAATGTCGCGCGACTGCGGCGAGAGGTGGGGCTGCCGTTTCTTCTGGATATAGTTGGACCCGGGTGATTCCGTGCGCAGGCGGCCGAACTCAAACACCGCTTTGCGCTGCAACCTCAGGGCCGCTTCGCACTCCCGGTGCGCGATACCGGGCCCGGGAAGGCGGCACGGCAGGGATGTCAAGGAAGCCCGCGACAGGCGCACCTCCGATTTTTGTGTCCGATGCTCCGGCATGGCCGGACGCGAGGAGCGCTCGAGCGTGAAGGGCAGTGCAGCTGGATCAGCGATGCTGTCAGGGAGCGGCGCCGATCCCGGTTTTGCCACCGGCATATACCCGCGGGGTCCGCCGAGATCGAGATGCAGCAACTGGGGACTTAGCGGCTGGAAATCGAATTGGACGTGTCCGGCGAGAAAGGACTGCTCAGCGGCCGCGTCACGCGGTTCCATTGCGGAGGAAACGATCAGTTGCGCCAAGGGGATTTGCTTGGGATTTTCGCGGCGGCGCATCAAGCTGGCTACCTTGTTGGCTTCCAGCAGATGGTCCATGGACCGGCGCATCCGGAATTGGTTACGGTGTTCGCGCGAGCAAAAATCGCCAGTGCCAACACGCATCCGGCCCAATGGTTTGCCACAAAGTTGGCAGGTTTTCAAGCTAATCCCCGCGCATCATTATAGAGATTTACAGGCGCGTTGCAAAGGATAAATACCAGGAATAACCTCCCGCTAACCAAAGTCTGCCATCTCCTATTAACCAATGTTTGCAGGGTGCTTGTGAGAGACGGCGGATTTCGATTTCTTTCGCAAGAGTTACCTAAAGTTGACGGCAATTATGCCGCTATTTCGAGTACAATTTTTGTGAAATTAGCGGCCTTTAAAATCAGGTCGCGGGAGGGGGCCAATGCCCGAGTCGGCCGTCCGCGCAGAGCGATTCGATTCTTCAAACACAACTTCAACCCCGTCGTATCTCTGGGAAGTTGCGGGAAAACCAGTCTCCGTTCAGATCGGTCTTGACCTGGTCGATCGGTTGGAGCACGAGGTAGTGGAAAACTTTCGCTCGCTCAATTCACGCGGATCGGAGATTGGCGGTGTCTTGCTGGGCAACGTCCAAAACGGAAGCCCTCTGCGTGTTTCGATCCAAAGCTATGAGCTGATCCCGTGCGATTACAGCCGAGGCCCGTTGTATCGATTTTCCGAAGCCGATGTGGAGCGGTTCGATCGCGCCATCCAGCAACGCGGCGCGTCCGGCCAGCGCGTGGTCGGCTTCTTCCGCAGCCATACGCGCAAGGGATTGAATCTCGACGCCGAAGACGTGGCGTTCTTCAGCGGGCACTTTCGCGAGCCGCACCAGGTGGCCCTGCTCATCCGTCCCTACGCCAGCAAACCCAGCTCGGCGGGCTATTTCATCTGGGAAAACGGAAACGTGCGCGGCGATTCCAGCTACCTGGAGTTCGCTTTCCGGCGTTCCGCACTGGAAAAAGGCCCGGGGGCGGAGACCACCGGCGTGAGCAACGACTCTTCCCCTGAACCGGCGCCAACTTCCGTGCCGGAGCCCGCGCCGTCCAAGCCAACGGTGCGCGCCCAGATTGTTCCCATCGCGTCGCGGCGTGAGATTACCCTCACTCAGCCAGCGCCTGAGCGAACTTCCACCGAAATCGAAAAGCCGCCGGTAGTCGAGCCGCCTGCCAGTGAAAAGGCGCCTTCCCTGCATGGATCACCGATGGCGGACAAGCCTCTGCCCACGCAGAGGACGCCTCTGCCGGATCGATCTTCCCTGCCGCCGCTGCCCACGCAACGCACCGCGATCCCCGACAAAACCGCGGTCTCGCCGAAACCCGTAACCGAGAAATCCGTAACGGAAAAGCCCGCGGCGGAAAAGTCCGCAGCGGAAAGGACGGGGATCCGAGAGAAGACGGCCATCACCGAGAAGCCAACCGAAAAGAATCTGGCTCCGGACAAAACTCTGATCGCCGAGAAGACCGCGATTACCGAGAAGATGTCGCTGCCCATCCCGAAGCCCGCGGAAGAGACGGCTGCAGTGTCCAAGCCCGCGGTGGAGGAAACCGAGGCGAAGGAACCGGAATCTTCCAAAGGTTTCGCTGCCCGCGGCAAGCTCATGTGGGTTGCAGGGGCGGCAGCCGTACTGTTGCTGATGCTAAGCGGTGCTCTCGTTTATCCCGGCATCGGACACAAGTCGCATCGTGTTGGAGGTGTCGCGGGGGCGGGTAGCTCGGCCGGGCTGGCCTTGCATGTGGAGCGGTCCTCTGGCGCACTTCTGCTCACCTGGAACCGCGACTCGGATGCGGTTAAGAACGCCATACGCGGAGAACTCGCGATTAACGACGGCGATCAGCACGAGACGGTAAATGTCGATTTGCCACAACTGCGCAACGGCAGCATCGTGTATACGCCCTCCGGAGCGGATATCGTCTTCCAGCTCTCAGTGATTGGCAAAGACTCGAGCAAGGTGGACAGTGAGTCGGTACGGGTTCTGCATACGCGCCCATCGCCCATGCCCGACAGCAACGTTGGGGTGAACGACAAAACGGCAACCGCCACCATTCGGCCGTCCGCCGGCGTTACCGTGCCCGTGTCCTCGAACCCTCCGGTAGAAACTGCGGACGCTGGCGATGCCAAACCCGTCGCTGCAGCGGCGCCAGTGAGGCCTTTCGCGAGTCCCGAACTCCCCTCGCAGCGTTTGCGGCCGGCACGCCCTTCGGATTTGCCGGACGCGCCGCACTTGACTCAGACCGACCAGATCGCAGTCGTGCTGCCGGGCAGCGCGAATTTGGCGCCACCTCCCAGCCCTGCTCCGACTCCGGCGCCTCCAGCGGCGTCCGCGGCGGTCAAGATTGGCGGACAGATCCGGCAAGCGGAAGTCCTCACGCGCGTGAATCCTGAGTATCCGATGTCTGCACGCCAAGCCCGCGTACAAGGCTCAGTGGTCGTCTCGGCGACTGTGGGTGCCGATGGCAGGATCAAGGCGGTGAAGCCCCTGTCGGGACCGCCTCTGCTACAAACCGCAGCAGCATCGGCCGTCAAGCAGTGGGTCTACAAGCCCGCGATGTTGAATGGCACACCGATCGAATCAGAAACTCGCATCGAGCTGAAGTTCACACTGGAACGTTGATTTCAGCTGCAGTTGGTGGGGCAGCCCTTCCGGGCTGCCGCCGCGCTTCCGCGCGGCGCGCCGGGCAGAAGCCCGGTGGCGGGCCGGAAGGCCCGGCCCCACTAGCCACGCCGCATCGCCAAACGCTCAGCGGCCGATTCCGAAACTTCATCTTCCAGTAATCGCCTTGAAACGTTGCAACGGCCAATGTAGAAGTGCCAGGAGCCGTCATGCAAACGGAAATAACCCGGCAATCACTGTCGGTAGCGCACTTCTTTGAGCCGCCGCTGCGGGCGATTCTGAGCCCGATGGATGGGGCAATCCAAAAATTATTCGCTTTTGACGAATTGTGGCAGCTCTACCAGGCCGCGCGCGGCGAAGGCGATCCAGGCGCGGTGAAGCGGCTTCTCGAATTGCTGTCGATCCGTTATCTGGTAGACTCCGCGGAAATCGAAAACATTCCGCGATCGGGCCCCGTGCTGGCTGTGGCCAACCATCCATTCGGACTGCTGGACGGCGCGCTGCTCGCAGTGGTTCTGCCTCAGGTCCGGCCCGACGTCAAGATACTGCCGAACTCTTTTCTTCAGGGCTTCCCAGAACTACGCGAGCTCTGCATCTTTATCGATCCGTTCGGCCACAGAGACGCCATACCAGCGAACGCCCGCGCTTTGCGCGAATGCCTGGCACACTTAGGCCGCGGCGGCATGCTAGTGACATTTCCCGCTGGTGAAGTGGCGCATCCCGAGTGGGGCAGCGAAACGCCCGCCGACCCGCTGTGGAATCCCGTGATTGGCCGCATCGCGAAAATCGCCCGCGCCTCCGCGCTTCCCATATTCTTCCAAGGATCTAACAGCGTTGCGTTTCATCTTGTAGGGACGGTTCATGCGTCCCTGCGCACCGCGAGCTTGCCGCGCGAATTGCTCAACAAACGTGGCCGGAGCATCCGAATCCGTATCGGCCGGCCGGTTTCGGCGGGAACGCTCGAATCGCTCAGCGGGGCGGAAGCGATTGAATATCTCCGCTGCCGCACCTACCTTTTGGACACCTACGGGCGGCCTGACGATGCGTTCACGCGCCTTCTGCCACCGCTGCTCAACGCCAAGACTCCTTCGCGGGTGCCCGCTGCGCCGTCGGCGGGCGTGCTGGCCGCAGAGATCGGACATCTCGCGCCGCAACGGAAACTTTGCCAATCGGGCGATCTTGCGGTCTATCTGGCGCTCGAAAGTGAATTCCCCCAGGTGGTGCGCGAGATCGGCCGGCTGCGGGAAATCGCATTTCGGGAAGCTGGAGAAGGAACGGGACGCGCCATTGACCTCGATCAATTTGATCGCTACTACCTACACCTGGTGCTATGGGACGAAAGCAATCACCGGGTGGTCGGCGCCTATCGCCTCGGCCCCACGCCCGATATTCTGCCGCGATTGGGCATCGGCGGGCTGTACACCAGCACTCTATTCCGGTATGGCCGCGAGCTTTTCGACCAGCTCGGCCCGGCCATCGAGTTGGGCCGCTCCTTCATTCGTCCGGAATATCAAAAGCAGTTTGCGCCGTTGTTTCTCTTATGGAAAGGCATTGCACAATACCTGGTGCGCCGGCCGGAATGCGCCAAGCTTTTCGGCAGCGTCAGCATTAGCAACGGATATCATCCGATGTCGCGCCACCTGATTGTGAAATTTCTCGAGGCTCGGCGCGCGAACGACGTCGCGAGATTCGTCACACCGCGCACCCCCTACCAACCCGACGGGCGCGTGTTGCGCCGCACTGGCGTGCTTTCGAGTGTGCCTGAGAATATTGACGAAGTGTCCGGCCTGATCGCGGGCCTGGAAAGTGACGGAAAGGGTTTTCCGATTCTGCTGAAGCAATACCTCAAGGCCGGGGGGCGGGTTCTGGGATTCAACGTGGATCGACGGTTCTCGCATGTGCTGGATGCCCTGGTGATGGTGGACCTGCGAGTTGCGCCGGCGGCGCTCATGGAACGATCTCTCGGCAAGGCTGGCGCTCAGACCTTCGCGGCAGCGGTGGCGCGCGGTTGAGGCGAGCGCGCCGCATCATTCGAACTCTCTGGCTGCTCGGCGGTTGCATTTGCGGCTACGCCCAGAGCGTCCCGGAGAGACTGATCGTCGAAGGCCATTGGAAGCAGGCTCGGGCGATCGTCGAAGCGCGGTTGCGCGAAGCGCCGAACGACCCGCTCGCGAATTTCCTGTTCTCTCAAGTGCGCAACGCATTCGGCGATCGTGACGCCCCACTACCGGCGGCGGAAAAGGCCGTAGCTCTGGATGGCCACACTGCGAAATACCACCGGCAGCTTGCGGAGGTTCTGGGTGTCGCCGCTCAACATGCGAATGTCTTGCAACAGGCGTTGCTCGCGCGCCGCTTCCGCAAGGAGATCGATACCGCGCTGGCGCTCGATCCGCGCGATACACAGGCGTGGCGCGACTTGATGGAGTTCTACTTGCTTGCGCCCGGAATCATCGGCGGCGATGAAGCGAAAGCCGCCATTGCCGCCCAGCGCCTCGGTGCCATCGATTCCGTGGAAGGATTGCTGGCACAATCGCGCCTGGCGGAGTATTACAAGCAGCCGGGCAAGAGCGAGGAGTTCCTGCGGGAAGCCGTGCGAGCGGAGCCCGCCAGCTACCGGGCCCGTATCGCATTAGCGCAATTCTATCTGGCGCCCGCTCACCGGAACTTGCAGGATGCGGAACGGCACGCGCACGACGCGCTAACCCTCGACGCTACGCGTGTGGATGCGTATACGGTGCTGGCTGAAGCCTATGCAAGCGGCGAAAAGTGGAGCGAATTGGATGGGATCGTGGCGGCTGGAGCAAAAGAAGTGCCGGACGATCTTGCCCCTTACTACCGCGCTGCCGATCGCCTCTTGAGTGCCGACAGAGATTTGCCGAGGGCGGAGCGCTATCTGAGGACCTATCTCCAGCAGGAGCCGGAGGGCAACCAGCCATCGGCCGCCGAGGCTCATTGGAAACTAGGCCTGGTTTTGGAAAAGCAGGCGCGCAAATCAGAAGCCGCCGGAGAATGGAGAGAAGCCTTGCGGCTCGACCCCCGTTCGCCGGCGGCTCACGAGTTGAAGCGTGGGCTTTAGAACACTGGAAGCCCGCTCCTGGCAGTCCCAGCCCGGTAGCCCGGTACTGAGCCACGACCAAAGGGAGCGGTGTTTTGTCAGAACTGGAACCGTAACATCATCTGAATGGTGCGCGGTCCGGCCTGCTGCCCCAGGCCGACTGGTTGACTCGCAGTGATCTGCCCGAAGTTGCTGGCACCCACGTTCATATTCGGGGGCGCTTCGTTCAGAATGTTAAACAGGTTGGCGAACTGGGCCTCATAACGAACGCGCACGCGCTCGGTGATCTGAAAGATCTTGCCCGCCGACATGGAGAAGGTCGAAGTGCCCGGTCCTTCCAGAATACCCACGCCGCAGTTACCGTACCGGCCGATGTTGCTGGCCGGAATCGTGAACGCTGTTGAATCGAAGTAGGTCGACGAAGTAGGGTTGGAGAGATAACCGGTTTTGCCCGAAACACAGTCCGGACGCTGCTGGCCGACTGATCGTTGCGTGGGATTGGTCCCCGAAGGGTCCGCTGTGCTAGTGGGGAAATAGGGAGTGAGCCACGGCCCCGTTTGTAACAGAGTCACACCCGTGAGGGCCCAGCCCCCGATGAACAGATTCTCGACGCGGCTCACGTTACCGGCAAACTTCTGCCCCCGGCCGAAAGGCAAGTTATAGACTAGTGTGCTGACGAAGCGGTGTCGCGGCGTGAAGTAGGCATTGCCACTGTCCTGTGCGAGGTTATAGATATCCTGAACGTTGTTGCCATTGTCGATCTGACCGCCTACCGGGACAGCCCCACTGGGCGCCGTGCCCAACGCGTTGGTAATGTTTTTCGCGAATGTGTAATTGTTGGAGAAGGTCAGGCCGTTGGAGAAGCGCTTGTTTAGCTCCAGACTCAGCGCATCATACTTATCCATTTCTCCGTTATCGCGTGTCAGAACCTCTGAAAAATTTGGATACTTCAGATTCTGCTGGCGCAGCGCCGGAGTGGCCGTCAAGGCAGCGTATCCATAAGTATTGGGAGCTACCTGATTGAGGTCGGGACTGTCGATCAGGTTATAGGTGTGCGAGCCGGTGTAACTGGCGCGAACCAGCGTGTTCCAGCCGAGGTTATGGTCGACGGAGAGAGTCCACTGAATGACGCGCGGATCCTTCAAGTCATACTGGTTCGCCCGTCTATACGACGGATACGAGACTCCAGCGGCGCCGCCAGCGAAGACATCCTGGAAAGTGCGCGGGTTGGTTGCGGAGGAGGGGTATTCCGCGAAGTAACTGGTATCCACGCCCAGCAGCGAATACAGTACCGCGCCTAGCACAGGAACCGAGTAGATGCCGCCGGCAGCACGAATGACCGTATCATGCTTCTTTCCTGGGCTCCATGCGATGCCGAGCCGCGGCTGTATGTTATCCCAGTACGTGTAACGTAGGCTATCTGGGAGGCCGACTTGGGTATTGCTCACAAAAGGCGTATTCCCCACCGCGGCTCTCCACAGGGGATTGATCAACGACAGCCCCTCCTGTTGCACTACAAGCCGGCCGCCGGGGAAGTTACGATCGAAGTTCCCAAGCTGATGGGTTTCATCATTGAAAGGAGGATTCACTTCGTAGCGTAGTCCGTAAGTCAGCGTAAGGTTCGGATTCAACCGCCACTCATCCTGCGCATACCCTCCATAGTGATACGCATAGGGTTTACCATCCGGGCCGTTCTGGGCCTGGTAGGCGTCCGAAGTGATTCCCAGCAAGAAATCCGAGAAGCCATTCACGTCGCCGGGCGTCACACGGGGAGCTGCAGTAAAAGCGCCCGTGAAGAAGTAATCGCCGTACTCATCGCCCGAGAGAAACGTAATTTGGTCTTCGTAACTCCTGCGGATAAACTCAAAACCGAACTTCAGGCTATGGGCGCCCTTCACCCAGGAGACGTTGTCACCAAGCTCGAACGTGAAGTTGGTATCGATTCGTGGGTGCCCGAACTGATTGGTCGCGCCGCCCAAGAAGTCACCGATATAGAACACCGGCACGCCGCCCAGACCGTTCTTGGGAGAACCGGGGAGACCCGTGATACCAAGGCTGGAAATGATGGAATCGCCCTGCGCCGCTTGAGGGTAGGTCTCAGCAGGGTTATATCGGGAAAATCCCACGCGGAATTCATTGATCAGAGTCGGTCTGATGATCCAGTTATACGATGCGGCGAGGTTGGTCGCATCAATTGTGGAAGCGAACGATCCCATCAGCGGATTGTAAGAAGCCGCGCCGGTAAGTCCGAGCGCGCCGAGAGCCGCCGAGTTACCTGAGTTAGTGATCGTCTTCTGCGTCACCCGGCCCCAGACGTGTTGATTCTGCGTGATGACCTGGTCGAGACGCCCATCGAAACCGTCATTATTGTAAGTGCCAGGGAAAGGCTGAACCAGGTTAGGCGTGCTCAAGGCCGCCGCAGACGACGTGGGATTCGGAAAGAACAGCGGTAGGATCTTCGCGGAGACCGGATTGATGCTCGTGAGAGGGACCATGTTATTAGCGAACGGCGTCCGCGTGGTGGGGTCGATAATAGTGACACCCGTTGCCGAGAAATCGCCGGTGCGCCACTGCGAGGGCGGCGTGAACGTATCGATCAAGCCGTTCTGGCTTAAACGAATGCCTTCGTAATCGAAGTAGAAGAAGGTTCGGTTCTTGCCGTTGTACACATGCGGGATCACGACCGGTCCACCGAATGAGACTCCAAAGTCGTTGGCGTCTCCGGTCGGGATATTGCCGGCGATCTGATCTTGCGCGTTAAAATCCTCCCGCTGGAAATACCAGAAGGCGCCGCCATGAAAGTCGTTGGTGCCACTCCGGCTGATCACCGTCAGATCTGTGGGCTGCGAGTACTCCGCGCTATTCGCGGCCGTGTTGACTTGGAATTCCGCAATGCCCTCCACCGACGGAAATAAGTTGGTGCTTGGGCCACCCTGCCGGGGAAGCTGGGTTGAGATGCCATCGAGCGAAAAGGAAGTCGCCGTGGGCAGTTGCCCCGAGATGGTGATATTCCCGCCGCTGTCGATGTTCGTTCCAGGCGCCAGGGCGGCCGCCACGATTGGGCTCGGATTGTTCGTGGCGCGGAAGTTGAGCGCCAGCGAATTGAGCGTGTCGCCCGTCTTGGAATCGGACAGCGTGAGCTGCTCGGTCACTTCCTGTACGGCGCCCACGTCGACCGTTGTGCTGGCTCCAGCTACTTGCAGTTGGAAATCGGCGGGCACGTCCTCGCGGGCGCGTAGCACGAGGTCCTTCTTCTCCTCAGTTGCAAAACCTGACGCGCTGACCGTGATGATATAAGAACCAGCGTCAAGGTTAACGAAACGGAATAAACCGTCCGAGCTCGTTTTCGTCGAACGGACAGAGCCGGTGCTGGGATTTTTGGCTTCTACCACGGCATCTCGTATGATCCCTCCACTTGGGTCGATGACACTCCCGTATATCGTCCCGTACGTCGATTGCGCAAACACAGCAGTGGACACGAGCAGAAGGGCGGCCGCAAGCCGCGCGTAACGTTTCATCGAATCCTCCCGGGTAGTTTACAAGTTAGAAATCTAATCGCGCCGCAAGGCCGCACTTGTGGCGCACAGCGCGCGGCGCCCGCAACAAAGTGACAGTTTTTAGTTAACGCTTGAGTGTACTCTTCGAGAATTTCAATAAGGCGAAGATTAGTTGAATAATCGATGACAACTGCGGGGGTCAACGAATCACAAGACGACGCAACTTAGTCGTGTAGTGTTCCACTACAGGGACCTGCAGGCCGGGGATCTTAGCGGCATCGTCCCATCGCCGGAGGCGCACTGCACCCTGATGATAGGGATTCGCTTCGAAGCTTTGGATGTCGTCCGGACCTAAAGGGCCACCCTGCAGTTCCAAGCTGCGGATCGAAGCGGGCGATAGAAGGCCGCGATAGGTGGGATCTACCGCGCAAAGATACCGCTTGGCGGCGACGTGCAGGCGCACCGGCTCGCAGACCTCAGGCCCGAAATGACGCGAGAGCCACGCATATCCCTTTTCCTCGTGCACGGCATCGATGCCGCGTTCTGCTGGATCGTCCTGATCGGGTCCGAGTAAGTGCCCGATGTCGTGCAGGAGCGAAGCGATCACGAGCGCTTCCGGAGCGCCCTCCACTTCGGCGACGTGCGCGGCCTGGAGCGCGTGCTCGCGCTGCGAGACGGGCTCACCCAGGTAGGCAGCCGATCCGTGTGTTTCGAATAACTTCAGTATTTCGTCAGTCGGGTCCATGGCGTTTGAGCACCGATATCTGACTGTGTAACCCGTCTTGCTCGAGGTAACATCCCTGCAGCCAGCGCGCCTCGGTGGTGCGGAAAGCCGTACGGCCGTGCAGCACGCGCCGGTTGTTAAACACCACCAGGTCACCTTCGGCCAGGGCGGTTTTCACCACAAACCGTTCATCGCGGAGCAGGCGCGCAAACGCGCGATAAGCCCGATAGAATTCGGGGACTTCGCCGGCTGCCAGGCTCAAAGGAGCGATCGAACGGCTGTTATAGGCAATCGCTTCCACCGAGGCGGACTTACTCTGTTGAATGATGGGCCGCTCCGCGCAAAGGTGAGTAGAAGCATCAGCAAATTCAAAACGCACGGCAGCGGAAGCAAGCACATCGAAGAGCGGCGGGGCTTCGGAACGCAGCGCTTCGGCAACCGCGAAACCGTCGGCAAACAGGCTGACACCGCCCTCCCCGCCGGCGCGGAGGCAGTGCAGCGTTTGCAATCCCGGTACGGGGTCGCGATATGGATTGTCGGTGTGCAGGCCGAGCGCCAGACTCGTGTAAGCCAAATTGTTGGGATCGGGCACGGCGCGCACATCAAAGATTCGCCCGTAGTTGGTCTCGCGCACCCACCCGACAAGCGCCGCAACCTCCAAAACCTTATCCTTTTCCATCGGGACGTCTCTCAGGAAGGCGATGCCCAAGCGAGCAATGGTCTCGAGCCACTCTAGCCTCAGGGAGTGGAGCTGTAGCACCTCCGCATAAGGAAACCGGCGCAAGACGTTCGGAGTCGCGGCATCCCAAGGCGTGACTGCAGCCGGCTCGGTGTCGCCGCGGCATGGACAATGCGCGCGCAGCCAATCAACGTGGAATTCCGATGAATGCCGGTCACTCCAGGAAAGATGAACCAGACCATCGGCCGAATAGCGGCCGCCTTCCATGGTGACGTTTTCCGGCAAGTCGGCTACATCGATGAGGCGTTGTCCGGTGCGCGGATCGCGGTTCGCCGGATCGTTATCGCGGAGCCAGGTGGCGTGGTATTCGCTCCGGTGGCCATCTTGCCAGGTGATGGTCACGCGATCGGACTGACAATCCATCTCGCGGACGGTCATTTGCCGATCTCCCTTTCATGCCTGAGAAAAACAACTGCCGCCAAGCTCGAAAGAAACGCCACCACGGCCAGCACAATGAACGCCCCGCCCCATCCGTAACTCACCGAGATCCGCGCCATGCTGTCGCCCGAGACGATGCCGCCCAGGTAGCCGACGCCATCGATGATGCCCGAGGCCGTGCCGCTTCCCTGTTTACCGCCGAAGTCCAGCGCGACGGCGCCGCCCAGAAACGAGTACGGGCCCACCACGAGGAACGCCACCAAAGTGACCACCGCTACCGGTCCCATACGCGAATCGTCGATCGCTCCGCTAGCCAGCGCCAACAGAGCGAAGCCTGCCAGCGCCAGCCCTCCGAGCATCAGCGCTGCACGCCCCCCGCGCCCCAGCCGGTCGCTCAGCCATCCGCAAAGGATTACGGAAATGCCGCCGAAGAAGGGAAGCAGCGCGCTGGTGCTCGCAGCTCGGGCTGCGCTCATCCCCGTGACCTGGGTGAAATACGTCGGCGTCCAGATATTGAATGTTTCGCGCAAAATGGTCGTGCCCAGAGAGAGCGCGCACGCCACCCAGAAGACCGGGCTATGGAAAAATGGCCGCAACAATTCCCGCAAGCGTACGCGCCTGGAGCTGGCGGTGGTCTTGCTAAATAGATTGTCGGGATTGGCGGAGGGTTCGGCTTCGCCGACTTGAGCGGGCGATTCGCGCAGGCACGTGCAGGCGAGTAAGAGCGCGGCCAGCACGGCCGCCGTGGTGAAGAACACGCCGCGCCAGCCGAACCCTCCAGCCATCAACAGCCCCATAAATTGCCGCGCGGCGGCATCGCCGAACAAGTAGCTGAGGCTGGTAATGCCCATCACCGTGCCGTAGCGTTGGAAGGTGAACCAGCGGGAGATGATCTTCACCGCGCTGGCCCAGCCGAGCGATTGCACCAGGCGGTTGCCCATCCAGGCCAGCGTAAAGATGGGCACGGCGCCGGTGGACGCAAACAGCAGCGTGAAGGCGATGCTTCCTCCCATGCCGAACAGAAAGTTCCGCCGCCCCCCGAAAACGTCGGCGAGGCTGCCGCTGGGAAACTTACCGATCGCATAGGCCAGCACTCCCAAGGACGCGATGGAGCCCAGCGTCACTTGAGCCGCGCTCGCACTCATGCCCCGCCCCGCCAGTTCACGGATGATCAACGGCATGGTAACGGACAGGTTGGAGCGGCAGAGATAGTAGCCTGCGTAGCCAACCACCAGCAGAACCACATTCACGGTCTGCCACTTCGCGAGCTGAGAGCGCGCGACGGCCGCACTGGTCACGGACGTTCTCCGCGTGCCCGCCGCCCGCCGATTTCCTCGATCACCGGCTCCACCTGCGCCACGCTTTCGATCACGTAATGAGCTCCAGCGGCCTTTAACTTCACGCAGGCCCGCGCAATGCGGTGGGAGCGCTCCGCTTCCGGCAGCGCCGTCAGGCCGGCCGCGCTCAACCCCACCTCGTTTCCGGTGGCAGATACACCCACGGTCCACATGCCGGCGTTCCGTCCTTCCTCGATGTCGCTGGGCGTGTCGCCAACCTTAACGGCCGCGGCCATCGAACTCAACCGAAACTCCAGTGCGATCTGCAGACACATCCAGGGATGAGGCCGGCCGCCGGCAGTATCATCGGGACAAAGCGCCATGTCCGGCCGGTAACCCTGGCTTGCAGCTTGCATGGCGAGCAGGCTCAGCATGGGCCGAGTGTAGCCGGTGGTGCTGCCAAGCTTGATGCCGCGGCTGCGTAGCTTTTCGGAAATCTCCACCACCCCGGCGATGACTTCCGCGTGCGCTTCGAGGATCTCCATCTGTAGCGGAAGAAACTCCGCGAACAGCCGTTCGACGTCGCTCTCTTCGGGCGATTTGCCCGCCGCTTCGATCCATTCATTCGCAACCCGGGGCATGGCGAGGATCCGCCGGATGTGGTCCTTTTTATACAGCCCCATGTCGCGCCGCGCTTCCGCATCCGAGATTCGAATGCCCTGGCGCGAGAAGATCTCCGTGACTGCCTTGACTGGCGCCAGGGAGCCATGATCCACCGTGGTGCCCGCCCAATCGAAGATGACTGCTTCGATTTGTTTCATAATCCGATCTCCTGGATGGTCTGGGCCGCAACGCCGAACGAGAGCGTCATGCCCGCTCCGCCCGGCGACGTGACGATGCGCACGCCTGGTGCTGGCTCAAGCGAAAGGTAGGGCTGTTCCGGATGCCGGGCGTAGACTCCGTACCAGCGCTGCGCGATGGTCATGGCCGGCGCGTTGAGGTAGCTGGAAATGTACTGCAGCATCAACTGGTCGATCTCGTCGTGGTTGAAGATGTCGATGCACGAACCGTATTGATGAGAATCGCCCAGGGTGAGCTCGCCGCATGCCGTCTGCGAGACCAGGCCATGAATGCCCCAGCGCTCGTGTTCCGGCATCTCCGCTTGGATGCGCCGCTTCAGCGCAGGCAGGGTTTTGCACATGCCAAAGGACGGATAGAAACGCAGCGTGAGTCCGGCAGCCAGCGCCGGCCCGAGGCGCCATCCGCTGGGCTGCGGCACGGTCCGCAGCATTTGTAGTTTGACGCGCGTCAGACCGGATTCGGCGTAAACCTTGGGGTAGAGCGTTTCGAAATCATCGCCGCTGCAGACGATGGCGTGGTCCACCATCCAGCGTTCGGGTCCGCCTTCGATTATCGGCAAGTCGATGTTCCGGACCACGCTGCCGAACCGCAGCGTCACGCCGAAGCGTTCGTGCAAGTATCCGGGCAGCGCCGCCAGTGTCACGCGCGGATCGACCGTGATTTCTGTAGGACTCCAAAGCGCACCGATCAGGCCTTGCGGCTTGATTGCGGCCGAGCGGGCCACGACTTGTTCGGGCGTCAGCCATGTGCAATCGTACCCCAAGCCCGGCGCCACCTCGGCGAATTCGCGGGCGACCTCGGCTTCATCATCGTGATAGACCGCATGCAACGAGCCTTCCGGCCAGTACGGCAGGCGCGCGTCTTCGAGCACCTCCAGCCAGTGCGCCCGGCTGCGCAGCGCCATTTGGTGCATCGTGCCGTGCGGTTGGCCGATGGGCCAGAGCAGCCCGAAGTTCCGCACCGACGCTCCCGAAGCCCGCGCATTGCGCTCAAAAACCACCACGCTGTGCCCGCGCCGCGCTGCTGCATACGCGTGCGCCAGCCCGAGAATTCCGGCGCCGACTATGGCGACGTCCGCGCGTCCCGCGAAACCGTTGGGTTTGTGTCCGACAGGCACCCGATCCGTTCAGGATAATCGTTGGCGGTTACAACTGTATGAGAGAAGTCATGTGCGCCGATCGGTCTGCCGGCCGTTCGGGCCGGTTCTCTTCCAAATCAGGCGAGCCAATTTCCAGCCGAGCGCCAGTGCCGTGAGAACCACGATCAATAACGACCAGAAGAATATTTCAGCGCGTGCGAGGAACGCATGACGATGGGGACCTTCAAAACTCGCGGCCCACGAGTTCTCTACCCAGCCCACGCGCAGAAAAATAACGCGAGCACGTCACACGAAAAGGCCAGCCCCACTCGTAAGATGTTCTGGGTTCCCAAGCCGGACGAGCCTCAGATCCGCAGCAGCAGCTTGCCCGTGGTCTTCCGCGCTTCCAAATCGCTGTGCGCCTGAGCAGCTTCGGACAGCGGATACTCACGGTCAATTCGCAGCCGCAGCTTGCTTTCGCCGATCCAACGGAAAACATCGCCCGAACGCCGGGCCAATTCATCAGGACTGGAAATGTGCGTGCCCAGTCCCGGCCGCGCCAGGAACAGGGCTTTCGCGGTAAGCACGCGCGTATCGAGCGGATCGATTGGTCCGCTCGCCACTCCAAAATGCACCATCATGCCGCGCGTCTT
>DATJAK010000323.1:0-40440 GCA_035516375.1 Bryobacteraceae bacterium | reverse complement strand
GGCCACCACTTCCGACACGTGCCGCCCCACTTCCGTCGATCCGGTGAAGCTGATGAGCGGAATGCGCGCGTCGTGAATCAGCGTCTCGCCGATGGGCCGGCTGGGGCCGATCACCAGGTTGAAAATGCCCTTGAGCCCATGCCGGTCGGTGACGCGGTTGCAGATTTTCTGTACGGCGATGGCGGTGAGCGGCGTTTCCGAGGAGGGCCGCCACAACACGCAATCGCCGCACACCGCGGCGATCATGGCGTTCCACGACCACACCGCTACCGGAAAATTGAACGCGCTGATGACCCCCACGATCCCCAGCGGGTGCCACTGCTCGTACATGCGGTGTCCCGGCCGTTCGCTGTGCATGGTCAGCCCGTAGAGCTGGCGCGAGAGCCCCACGGAGAAATCGGCGATGTCGATCATCTCCTGGACTTCGCCTAAACCCTCGGCCAGAATCTTCCCCATCTCGAGCGAAACGAGCGCGCCCAGATCGGCCTTGTGCGCGCGAAGCTCGTTGGCGATGCCGCGGACTACCTCTCCGCGCTTCGGCGCAGGTATCATGCGCCAATCGAGAAAAGCCTCCTGCGCGCGCTCGACCACATATTCGTAATCCTCCGGGCCGGCTCGCGCCACTTTGGCCAGCGGCTCGCCCGTGGAGGGATTAAGCGACTCGAATTCACCGCCCGAAGGGTTCGGGATCCAGTCGCCATAGCAGGCGCCGGAGTTCACGGCTTCGATATGTAATTTTTCCAGAATGTCAGGAATGGAATACGTCGCGGTCCGCACGCTTCCATTCTAATTCCGGGGTGTCCCGTAGTGCTCAAAATTCGGCTGGTGTTAACTTTCTACCAAAGCAGCTTCAGTCCGAATTGGACCTGGCGGGCCGCGGAAGATGTGCTGGTGATCACGCCGGCGGTTGGGGAAACCCCCGTCGGTGTGAAGGCCACAGCGTTCGGCGTATTGAAGTTGGCGCGGTTCAAGAGATTGAACAACTCGGCGCGGAACTGCAGATGAAGCCGTTCGCGCAGCTGCGTTTCCTTGAGGAAAGACAGGTCCCAGGTGGCCAGTCCCGGCCCAATTAAGGTGTCGCGGCCCAGGTTGCCGTCGAAACCGCTGTTGTTCGGTGGTCCTAAAAACGCAGCCGGGTTGAACCACTGGGTCGGCGTCCCGAGTATCACAGGGCCGCTGAACGCCGGGTTCACGAATGGACGCACCGGGTTCCGCGTGTCGCCGGTGTTCGAAGGGTTGTAACTCAATTGCGGCGTGAACGGAAAGCCTCCCTGCAGCGTGACAATCGAATTCACCGTCCAGCCGCTGGCCAGGAATTTCCCGGCGCCGCTAGCCGAAGTCAGAAAGCGCTTGCCCGAACCGAGCGGCAATGCATAACTTGCGTTGACCGCGCCCACGTTGCGCACGTCGTAATTTGCCAAGCCGCGGTCGGCGCGTAGATTGAAGGGATTCGAAACCAGTGCCGGCTCGCCTCCCGAAGTGGTCGAGTTGAGTGAATCGCCGTCGTCGAGGGTCTTCGACCACGTGTATACTCCGCGCACCGTAATTCCATGGCTGAAGCGGTGGTTGAGATCCACCTGCAACCCGTTGTAAGAACTGTCACCCTCCGAGAAATAGGTCCAAGTGTTGGCCAGAGCCGGATTGGCCTTGGTTGCAGCCGGCCAATAGTAAGTGCCGGCGGGCACGGGCGTGCCGGCGATGCCGTTAGGAAAACTGGCTGGATAATTTGCCGGGCACGGCGTCGCGGGGCAGATCACCGGGAACGGCTCGTTCCCATCCACGCCAATGATTTCGTGGTATCCGTGAGAACCGACATATCCCACCGTCAGAGCAGTGTTCGCAGTCAACTGTTGTTGGATTCGCAAGGACCACGAAACCAGGGTGGGAGTTTTCAAATCGGGTTGTACGCCGCCCGGAACCAGTTTGGCAGTTGCCGGAATCGCGGCCAAGGGCGAGATCGGGATCGTCGCGATCGAAAAGTTCGGCAGGCTGTAGGTCGGGTTGTACGGCGCGTTCTGGTCGGTGCGGTATCCCAACGCATCCTGCAGGTCGTTGTACATCCCGAACCCGGCGCGGAGCACAGTAGTGTGTTTGCTGCCGAAAGGACTCCATGCAAGGCCGGCCCGCGGTTGCGGCAGGAACCTTCCGTTATTCACCGTAAGCGCCGAGTTCCCGATATTGGGCTGCGTCGAGATGACGCCGTTGGTGTATGTATATGTCGAGGCCCGGTCGCCCGCCTCGTTCCAACCATTGGTGAATTCGGCCCGGAACCCGATCGAAAGCGTCAAGCTGGGCGCCAAACGAATCGTGTCCTGTGCGTACCAGGCGCCGAACCACGAGCGCCAGTTAAGGGGCGTCGAAGCAGGGTCGAACAGCAGACTGCTCGCCGTCCCCTGCAGAAACGTTTGCAAACTGGTAAACGTGGCCTGGCCAAATTGGCTCAGGGCGAGATTTTCGTTCGAGCGGAGCCGTTGGAACCAGGCGCCAAAGTCGAACTGATGCCGGCCCTTCGTCAGTGATACGCGATCCTCGTACGTGAACAGATTCCGATTGATATCGAGATTGCTCCCGTTGTTGCTTCCGGCCAGAGCCACCTGCGCGGTCGGATTCGACGCCGCGCTGCCGCCCACCACAATCGCGCCCACCGGATGGCCCGCCAAAAATCCGGGAAGGCTGGCAGCAGGTGTGCCGGGGGTCGGTTCGCCGGTGAAATAATAGCCCGCTCGCGAAAAGCCGATACGTGCCGTGTTGAGAAAGGTCGGGGAGAAAGCGTGCGTCTCTTCGATGCTCGCCACCTGTTCGCGCAGAGTCTCCGCATCGGCCATGTATGCGCTGAAACTGGTAGGCGTGAAGTCCGTGCTGTCGTCAATCGTGTAAACCGCGCTGATCGTATCTTTGCTGGACAAATACCGGTCCACCCGCGCGGTGCCGAAATCATCGCGAATCGTCTGCAGCGGATTGTTGAACGCCTCCGCGATGCCTCCGAAATCCGGGGCGCCGGCAGTGGCCGCAGGCCAGGCATTGATGAGCGGTGAGACTCCCACGAAGGCCAGTCCCGAACCGGGGCAGGGGTTGGGCGCCGGGCTCACCAGCTTGCAGGGCAAATAACCGGTACGAGCGTTGTCATCGGGTACCAGGTCCACACCGGTTTGGTGCAAGTGCTGCCGGAAACTTTCGTAATTCAAAAAGAAGAAGGTTTTGTTCGGCTGAATCGCGCCCCCGATCGAACCGCCGAACTGGTTGCGCTGAAAACCTGGGGCCGAGCCGGGATCGAAGTAATTGGCCGCATCCAGATCGTTGTTCCGGATAAATTCGAACAGCGATCCGTGCAGCTGGTTGGTTCCCGATTGCGTCACGATCAAAACCTGGGCGCCGGGGCGTTTGCCATATTGAGCGCCATACGAATCGGTGAGTAAGTTAAATTCGCGTACCGCATCGACACCGAGCAGTTCCTGGCTGGTGCCGCCCGGCTGCATGTTGTTCTCTGCCGCGCCGGTGTATTCCACGCCGTTCATCAAGAACAGGTTCTGCTGCGGCCGGTTTCCCTCCACGGGGAAGTTGTTGCCGACCGTGGAATTTGACACGCCGACGCCGCCGGTTTTCTCCCAAGTGAAGTTGACCACTCCCGGATTGAGCGTCAGAAGTTCGTCATAGCTGCGCCCGTTCAACGGTAGATCTTTCACCTGCTTTTCGCCCACCAGATTGGAGGCATCCGCCGTGGTCACACCCACCAGTGGCACATCTGCGTTGACGGTTATTTGCTGGGTCGATTCACCTAGACGCAGGTTGATGTCCGCGATGGCGTTTTGCGCTACCACCAAATGCACGCCCGTGCGCACCTCCTCGCTGAAGCCGGGTTTCATGATGCGAATCTCATATTGCCCCAGCGGCAACGCAAAAAACTGGTAATGGCCCTCGGCGTCGGTTACGGTCTTGCGAACCACTCCGGTGTCCACATTCTGGGCCGTCACGGCGGCCTCGGCCACCAATGCTGCGGAGGGGTCGGTCACGGTTCCCGAGAGCGTGGCGGATACTTGCGCGAGAGATGTCGCCGAATGGAAAAAGAAGGCGGCCAAGCACGCGCAGGGTAGCGTGCGGATTGCGCGTGGCGAACGTAGTGGCATGTCGAACGAGCTCCTCAGCCTGGTACGGCTCTGGCTTGTAATTTAAAAGGTCCAGTGTACCTTAAAAACTACGCGCGGTGGCAACCCACTAGAACTCGCCGCGTGCCATACTGTGAGTGCGTTGGCTACGATTGCTCTAAGAAATCATCTGAAGGAGAAACTGTGATGGCGCTCTCTGCGAGAAACCAACTGCCCGGAACCGTAGAAGAGGTGAAGCTAGGGACGATTACCGCTCAAGTAATCGTGAAGGTCGGCGACAACCACGTCGAAAGCGTGATTACGCGAACCAGCGTGGAGGAGATGGGCCTGAAGCGAGGCGATACCGTGCACGTCGTCATCAAATCTACGGAAGTAATGATTCAGAAACCGTGACGCGGGCCCCGCGCTGACTTCGATATTCCGTGGCCCGTGCCCTGGTCCCAATCACCTGACAGCGACACTCACCCCTACTGCCTCGGTTTTGCCGGGTCTGAGGTCCGGCGGATATGTATACCTTAGGGCTTGCCGGCCCAATTCACCAAGTATCTTTCGGATACTGGCCTGTAAATTCGGAACCATCCCGATGCGCCTCCGCTTGCGGGCGTGAGTCCTATAACTCGCTTTCGTAACGTTCGAAAACGATCCGCACGAGCTGACCCCGCGTGCGCACGCCGGTCTTTTGGAAAAGACTCTGCAGAATGGACTTCACGTAGCTTTCCGAAATCTGCAGCCGCCAGGCAATCTCCTTGTTGGACAGTCCTTCCAAGACCCCGCGGAGAACGCGGCGCTGGCGGTCGTTGAACAGCGGTTCGGCAGGAGGCCCGTCTGGCGTCGGTTTTTCGGGCGTCCGACTGAACGAACGATCGAGAAACGTCCCCCCGGCCATGGCAATGCGTATGGCTTCTCGCAATTCTTCGAGGGGCGCATGCTTCAGAAAGATACCGGATACGCCCTGGCGCAACAGGCGGCGCGCTTCGTTCTCGGTGATCCAGGCGGTCACTACCAGCACGCGGCCGTGGAAGCCGGCCTGCCGCGCCATCGGCAAGAAGTGGGAAGCCCGTTCGGAGCCCAGATCGTGATCGAGCAAAACCAGATCGATCGGCTGCCGCGCAATGATATCGAGGGCCTCGGCGATCGTGCCGCAGTGCTCGACCGTCATGTTGGGCTCCGTCAAGGCGCCCGCCACACCCTGCCGAAAGATCGCGTGGTCGTCGATCAATAAAGCATGCATGGTGTGCTCGAGCGTCTCCATTAGCGTCTCTCCACAGGCTTCTCGACCGGCCATAGCTCCACCACGAAGCAACTGCCCTCCGGTTGGGGCTCATACCCCAGATTGCCGCCATACGACCGTAGGATCGCGCGCGAAATGTACAGGCCCAAACCGCTGGAATTCGCTCCGCCCTGAAACGGTTTAAACAATTCGTCCGGCTGGGCCACCCCCGGCCCGCTATCGTATAGACGAACCGTAACCAGATCCGTCTCCATCTTGGCCTCGATGCGCACCTCGCGGCAAGCCCTGTTTGCCAGCACGCAACGAATGTTACGCGCCAGATTAATAAACACCTGCAGCAGACTCCTCTGCTCGGCCTGGACCGGCGGCAGATTCTCGTCGATCTGCCAGGTGACGGTGATGTCCGCATCGAGTAACATGGGCTCGATCACAACGCGCGCTTCGTAGAGCACGGTTCCCAGGTCCGCGATCGCTCCTTCGCGTTGCGCCGCCATGTTCAGGCCCGAAGTGGCGATCCGTTCCAGCGCCTGGATCAGGCTCCCCAGAGCCCGGTATGGTTCGGTTTGCGACAACCCGTTCGGCGTGGGCAATACGGCGAAAGACAGAGCCGCCGCCGAAGCCAGATTGCGAATCTCATGCGAGATGGCTCCTACCAGGATTCGTGAAGTGGCCATCATGGAATCCAAACCGGCCCCTTCGCGGTCGCGCAGGTTCTCAGAGGCGTCCCAAATCACCGCCGCCAGTCCGCGCCCCGTCGAGCTCTGAAACGTCGAGAGCCAAACATGGGCCAGGAACACCTCGCCATTGCGGCGCTTGGCTTGGCATTCCACATTCGTCCGCATGCTGCCCCCGGGATGCCTCTGCAACATGCGCGAGAGGATGGGCAGGTACGGTGACACATCCATTCCTTGCATGCTGCCAGCATCGAAGTCCAGCAGCCGGCAGGCGGATTCGTTGGCCATCTGCAGCCGCCCCGCATGATTGATGATCAAAATCGCCAAGGGACTGGTTTCAATGAGCGTGCGGACTTGCGACTCAGCATCCTGTCGGCGGAGCACTTCCGTTTCCAGTTCCTTCAAATGTTGGCCGAGTAAGCGGCGGCGTTCATTCAATGCCACCACCAGGAATCCTGTCATGGCGAAGCCAGCCGTCGCCGTGAGAAACCGGCCGGTCGCCCCCGGGGACCACGTCAAAGGATCAAAGGCCTCGCGCAGGAAACCGCAGACCGCCGATACCGCGACGATCTGGAAGAAGTTCAACGCCGCTGCCGAGATCAGAATGGGAATCAGGTAGAGAAAACCCAGCGACATCATCGGCAACCATGCATCGGCCCAGGCGATCGTAGCGATCATGGCGCCGGCGATCGCGCATACCGTCACCCGATGCGCTTCCGCATAACTCAAAAATGTCTCGAGTCGTATCATAGGCGTATGGCGGCCCGGTACGCGGTCTCTAGAGCCTACCATCATAGCGTTCCGAAACCCCGATTCACACGGATCTTAAGTACTGCCGTACTAGGAATTGCCGGTCTGATCCTTCTGTTTTATGTGCTGGCGATTGTAGAATTATTCGCCTTGCGGTGGGTCAATCCCCCGACTACCACTGTCCAGGTCGAGCGCCGTGTGGAAGCCTGGCTGGCGCGCCGGCCGTATCACAAACGATCTGAATTCGAACCGCTGTCGGCCATCTCGCCCCAACTCCAACACGCAGTTGTCTCCGCCGAAGACGGCCGCTTCTACGAACACCACGGGATCGATTGGAAAGAAGTGCAGCAGGTGATCGATGAAGACCGCGATACCGGCCGCTTGGGACGCGGCGCCTCCACCATTACCCAGCAGCTCGTGAAGAACCTCTTTTTGACTACACATCGTTCGATCATCCGCAAAGGTGTGGAATTTACGCTGGCCCCGGTGATGGAGCGCATTCTGTCCAAGCGCCGGATTCTCGAACTGTATCTGAACGTCATCGAATGGGGACCAGGCATTTACGGGGCCGAAGCCGCTTCCCGCACTTGGTACGGCATCCCGGCAGCCCGCATCAATCGCGAGCAGGCAACGCGGCTCGCCGCCTTGATTCCTTCGCCGTTGCGCCGCAAGCCCACGCGCATGAACGCCGACAGCGCCGAGATCGCCCGCCGCATGTCACAGCGCGGTTGGTGATTCGGGCGCGCCTTGCTCACGCGCTTGATATCCCGCGCAGTTTAATACCGGTAACCGGGGATACTTGGGAAACCGCGCGTCGGTAAAATGCAGCCGGCACAACCGGAAGATCGAGCCCCGATCGGAGCGGATCAGTTGCGTATGCTGGCACGTCTCGCACAAACCAATCGGTGCATCCACAGCATTTGTTGTTATACCTCGGTCGAGCGCCGGGGAATATAACCTTTGGCAGGCGTTGTCCTTACTGCAATGGGAAGTACCCGCCCGCGATATTTTTCGCGTCATACAGATTAAGGGCGCGAAATATCGCGCCAGGG
Organism: Bryobacteraceae bacterium; assembly: GCA_035516375.1. Classification (GTDB taxonomy): domain Bacteria; phylum Acidobacteriota; class Terriglobia; order Bryobacterales; family Bryobacteraceae; genus PSRJ01. Next base: position 32,630 of record DATJAK010000323.1, on the reverse strand, counting down.
CTTACACTGTCGGTAACCCATGCGGTTCGCGCTACTAATTCTCAGCTTGGCGCCCCTCTGCCATACATTTGCGGCGGACTACTTCACGCCAACGCATCGTCTTTCCGGAATCGGCGTCGCGCGAGACGATCTCTCCGACGACGTCCTGGAGGCGCGCACCGGGCTGATGACCGATTCGCAAACGTTCTCGATCCTGCGCGAGCCGATGGCCGTGCCGGGCGCGAAGCGGATCACTACCGATAAGAAGCTGCAGCAGATCTTCCAGTCGGCGGCTGTGCACAGCGGACTGCCGGCTACGCTGATTGAAGCCATCGCGTATCTGGAAAGCTGGGGCGATGCCAAAGCCGAAAGCCCCGCCGGGCCGCGCGGCATTATGCAGATCTCGCACAACACTGCCCGCGAAATGGGGTTGCACGTCGCCCGCACCATTAAGTATCGGACCGTCAAAGAGAGGATTCAGGTCCGCGACAAGCACAACAAGCTGGTCACGAAAACCGTTCGCAGAAGAGTGCCCTATGCGGTGGCAGGGCGCGATGAACGCTTAGCCCCCGAGCGCGCCGTTCCCGCCGCGGCCATCTATCTGGCTAACCTGGAGAAACGCTTCGGAGGCCGCGACTGGGCCATCTTCGCCTACCATTGCGGCGAAGGGTGCGTGTCAGAGATGCTCGATCTGACCCGCCGGGCGCGCGGCATCCCTAAGGATCAAGTGACTGTGGCGCGCATGTTCTTCTCGGCGAGCCCCGTCTGGAATCGGGAGTTGTTTGAAGCCGTCCAGGTGCAGATGCAGCGGGACTACTCGCCTACCTATTGGTTCCGTGTGCGCCGGGCCCAGCAGTTGCTGGCACTCTACCGCAACGACCCGGCCGGCTTCGCATCCCTGGCGCAGGAGTACCGCAGCGAATTCAGCAATCTTCCCCGCGCGCCGCACCGGCTTTCGGTTTGGCTGAAGCGCGATGATATGGTCTATCACAGCGGCGACGACATCCGCGCCGCCATGGGTAGCAAGTTGGTGAGAGCTTTCGACCGTCCCGCCTATTTCGGTTTTGCACTCCACATCGTCCCCGACCAGGAAGAGAATCTCGAATACCTCACCGAGGCCTCGCCCGCAGCCATGGGCACGCTCACTTATATTGCCTTCGAAACCCGCCGCCTCTGGGAAGAGATGAGCCACAAGAGCGAACATTTCGTGCCGCTTCCCGTGACCTCTCTGGTCGAACCGGAGGAGTACACCCTGCGCAACCAGCGCGGTGAAGCCCCTTCGCACGCCTCCGGGCAGGTCTTCGATATTGCCGATGGCGGTTTACCGCCCGCCGAGAACGAAGCGCTGCATTTCGTGTTGGACGACCTCGGCTGGGATGGCTATCTCGGTTTTGTCGAGGAAGGGCGCGAGAATCTGCACATCGGTTGCGCGCCGACCGCCCGGGATTTCTTTACTTCGGTTTTTCAGGAAGCCGCGAAGTTAGCCAATGATGTGAAAGGCCAGGAAGGCGCCCACGTAAGCCACGACACTCATGTAAGTGAATTGCACTAGGGGCCACTTCCACCCAGCCGTTTCCCGCCGCACTACCGCAATCGTGGAAATACACTGCATGGCAAATGCAAAAAAGATCAGCAGCGCTACCGCTCCGCCCGCCGTCAGATCCCGATGGATCGCCTTCTGCAAGTCCGGGTTCTTCTCGTCGGCCTTGTCCATTCCATAGATCGCGCCCAGAGTGGCGATGATGGTCTCGCGCGCGGCGAACGACGTGATCAGGCCGATGCCGATCTTCCAATTGAAGCCGAGCGGTTTGATGGCTGGTTCAATGGTGCGCCCGACTGTTCCTGCCAGGCTGTTTTCGAGCGCCGGCGGCTTGCCGTGCGAGAACGGCACATGCGCCGCAACCCACAGAACCACCGTTACCAGCAGGATGACCGTTCCCGCGCGCCGCAAAAACACCACCGACCGGTCGAGCAGGCGCAGCCCCAACGATTGCAGCGTCGGCCAACGGTAAGACGGCATTTCCAACAGGAACGGTGTGCGGCCGCTCTTCAGGATGGAAGATTTCAAAAGACGCGCCGTGATCACCGCCATTACGAAGCCCAGCGCGTAGAGGCCAATCATAGCTACGGTCTGGGTACTCAAGACCTTCGGGCTCAGGAACGGCAAAACCGGCAGGTTCGGGACGAACGCCAGCACGATCAGGGTGTACACCGGAAACCGCGCCGAACAGGTCATGAACGGCGCGATCAGAATGGTGGCGATGCGGTCGCGTTTGTTCTCGATGGTGCGCGTAGACATGATCGCCGGCACGGCGCAGGCATAAGCCGAGAGGAGCGGGATGAAGGATTTGCCTTGCAGCCCGACCTTGGCCATGGTGCGATCGGCGATCAGAGCGGCGCGCGCCAGGTAACCGGAATCCTCCAGGATCCCGATGAACAGGAATAGCATCAGCACCTGCGGCAGGAACACGATCACCGAACCCACTCCATGCCACACGCCATCAATTAGCAGCGAGCGGAACAACGATTCCGGCAGCACGGCTGCAACCCAATCGCCTGAGATCTGAAACAGCCACTTCACGCCGTCCATCAGGGGCGTGACGTAATTGAAGATGGTTTGAAACACCGCGATCACTACCGCCGCAAACACCAATACTCCGGCCACGGGATGGAGTAGGACGGAATCCAGGCGGCGCGTCCATTTGGGTGGTAGAGGCGCCCGGTAACCGGCTTGGTTCCCGACATGCCCAGCCCACTGGCGGCACTTCGGAATGTCCTGCAGTACCGGCAGTTGCACGGGCGTAGGCTTGGGCATCGCCCCGGCTAGAAAGTCGAAAACCCGATCCAGGCCCTCGCCCTGGCGGGCGCTGATGAGCGCCACCGGTGCGCCCAGTTGCGCGGCCAAAGCTTTGAGATCGACATGGCCGCGCCGCTTGCGCAGATCGTCCGCCATGTTCAAAATCACCAAGGTGGGTAGCCCCAGCGCCAGGATGGGCGCGGCCAGCATCAGATGCCGTCCCAGGTTGGTGGCGTCGAGCACCAGCAGCACGGCCTGCGGCTGCGGCGTATCGCCCTGCTGGCCGGTTAAGACGTCGTGGGCGATCTGCTCGTCCTCCGAGCGTGGGGAAAGGCCGTAGACACCGGGGAGGTCGATGACCCAGGCTGCCCGCCCGTCGGGAAGTTGCGCCACGCCCGTGTGCTGTTCCACGGTAACGCCGGGGAAATTGGCTACTTTTTGACGAAGGCCGGTGAGCCGGTTGAACAGTGTGGTCTTGCCGCTATTGGGCGGCCCGATTACGGCCACGCGCGCCGGCGGCACGGCACCCTTATGGCCCGGAAACTCGAGCACCGGGGCAGCCGGGCAACCGTTGCATTCGCTCACGATTTTCTGGAAGACCTGTGAACTTTCAGGCGCCGCGCCGTTTCCCGGCGCAACGCGATTTCCGAACCATCCACCTGGAAAACCCGTGGATCGCCGCCGGGGGCGCTGCGGCCCGCGGTGATCTCCGTGCCAGGCAGAAAACCCAGTTCCATGAGCCGCCGTGCATCTTCGCCCGGCAGATCGATTGCGGCCAGCGTCGCAGAATCGCCCCGCCGCAGATCCACCAGTGTCGCGGCCAGCTCTTCGCTGTTGCTACTCAGTTGCAACATGGTTTCAGTATGAGGGTGTCTGAAATTCTTGTCAAGGGCCCCCGATTGCTTTTTCGATTTCTTTCGGGCCACCCCGCTCCCATCCTCCTCCAAACGGCCACAAACAAAGATAATAGATAAACAATGCCGGCGCAACTTCGGATTCGGCGCGCACTTTGGAAAGACCTGCCCGGCATTGCCGCGATTGAGGGGGCCAGTTTCGGAGCGGAGGCCTACGATTGCAAGCTATTTGCACATTTTCTGCGCCAGTGCGGGGGGCTGTTTCTGGTCGCGGAGCGAAACCGGCGAGTTTGCGGGTACATGATTACCTGCATCCGGGTGGGTCGCGACTCGGCTAGCGCGGAGTTGGTTTCGGTAGCGGTCGAACCTGCCCGGCGCCGGCGCGGCGCAGCCGCGGCTCTGCTCGAAAGCACGTTGCGCCGCCTCCACCGCCGCCGTGTCGAACGGCTTCATCTGGTGGTGCGCACGGGCAATCTGGCGGCGCTTGCATTCTATGAGAAATATGGGTTCCGCCGTCTCCGGCGCGTGCCGCGCTACTACGAAGATGGAGCCGACGGAATCGCCATGACTCGCCCGGTCACTTTACAGTGATCGGGACCGAGGCGACAAAATTCTCCCACGCCAGTTGCAATTTTCCTTTGTTCCCGCTTTCGCTCGAAAGCGTGAACTTCATCGTCTCCACAGGCGCCGGCGGCTTGCTCATGTTCATGGAAACGCGGCCCAAGTCGCGATTCTGGCTGTAATCGAGCCCCCACTGGCCGGTCTGCTTGTTGATAATGAGTTTCCATTGGTTGGTGTCGGCCAAAATCCACAGGGTGTAGTCGCCCTTGGGAACGGCCAACCCGCCCACGTCCAAGTCGGCGTCGGTGTGGAAGGCGGTCGCGTCATTGGCCCCAGCGCGCCACACGGGATAGGTCGGATCGCGCGAGATCAACCCGCCCGGCCCAAAGATCTTTCGCCCACGCACCGAGGGCGCGTTGTACCGGATGGAGAGCTTTTTCCCGTTAATGGTCGCAGACGCTTCGGCGGGCGGGCTGGCTTGCGCGAAGACTGCGACGGCGGCGCCGATCAGCGCGAAAGCCAGGGTGAGCGAGCGATTCATGAGTCCCCCTCCTCAGCGAGTATAGTATGCCCGCTGCGCCCGCTCACCCTTTTCGGCCTATCTCTTTCGGCCTGCGATGGAGATGCCGAGGATCGCAATATCTAGAAAATGCCGCGGCTCGAACCGCCGTAGATTCCATGACTTACGCTTTTGGAATTCAACTCCTACGCGATACCCAGTCTCGACGAAATTGCAATACTTGACCTTCCCCCGCAATCGGCACCGCGAACAAACGATTTCGACGGCGGTGCCCTCTAGTACTGCCTGTTCCAGTTGCAAACATGCGCCCGATGCCGAAATATCTTCCAGGTTGGCGATTGTCTCGCCAGGTGATTTGCGGCCTCTACCCATTTGAATCTTCACAAGATCCGAGCATAAGAAGCGCGGTTCTGAGCGTTGCTGTAGCATCTGTCAACCTCCAAGAATTCGGACTGATCTGGTCCGTGGACCATTTATCGGCGGGATTCGGGAGAACTTTAGAGTGGAAGTGAGATTTTCGTGGGGATAGTTGCCGGGCTTGCAATGTTTAGTCTCCTGCGGGATGTTTATGGATGATGCCCGTGTCCCTCGAATTTTTGCGCGGTGTGCTCGGGGTGCTCTGCGTCCTGTTTGCACACTTCGCGGGGCGCACGGCGGTGTCCGTCACGAAGGGGCGGCAAAAGGTATCCAAGCTTTACGCCTGGATCATCCGGGCTGCCGCGTGTGGGTTCGCGATTTCAATACGGCACCCCACCGATCTGATCGACATCAGCGTCTGGCTATTGAGCCTGGCGGCCTTTGCAGTGGGCTGGTGGGATGCGTCGCGTGAGAAGCAGGTCGAAGACCTTACCCACGAGATTTTTCCAGAAAAGTGACCCCGATCAATTGATCGTCACTACCGTCAAATTGTCTCCATCCAACGTGCCGGCGACTTTCGCCGAAATGGTTTTTCCCCCGGCCGCTTTGGAAATCCACTTCTTCTCGTTCTTCAGGTTGTCCTCAGCTCGCTGATTGCCGACCGCATCGAACCGTAGGACACGGCCGTCGTTGGTTTGGAGCGCGAACTCCTTGGTGTTCGCAGAAACCGCACAGTTTTGCACCCGGTCCGCAGTTCCAGAGGTGGTTGTCGATTTATCCTTCGAGGGGTTAGCCGGGGTAGTTTTTTGAGTCGTATTCCCGGCGCAGGAAGCATCCACCAGGGTTCCCTTATACGTCTGTGTCGCTACCGCCGGTGTGCTCTTCTGAGGCTGAGACCCTTGCTCTGACTTCTGCGCCCAGGCAGCACCCACCAGAAACCATGCTGCCACAACCATGACGAATGTCCGCATACAGAACCTCCCTTGCCGCTATTTTCGGGTGCGGTCCAGTGCGGGGTCGGTGCCAAAATGGACTCCTGCTGTTTGCCTGGTGTCCGATCGAACTGAGAATCGGATAGTAGAGAGCGATAGGGTACAATCTCTGTTTATGTCGCTCGTCGTGGTGGGGTCGGTTGCGTACGATGGCGTGGAAACGCCGCATGGGAAAGTGGATCGGATGCTGGGTGGCGCCGCGACGTATATTTCGCTGGCGGCCAGCTATTTTACGCCCGCGAAGATCGTCGCGGTGGTTGGTGACGATTTCGCCCAAGAGGATATGGACCTTCTGACGTCGCGGCAGATCGATGTCTCCGGCATCGAGCGGGTGAAAGGAGGCAAGACCTTCTTTTGGGCGGGTGTGTATTCGGCGGACATGAACGATCGCACCACCCTCCGCACCGACCTCAACGTATTCGCCGAGTTCAATCCCAAGCTGCCCACCGGGTATCGTTCCGCGCCGTATCTGCTGCTCGGCAACATCCAGCCGGCTCTGCAAAAGAGCGTGCGCGGACAGATGAACACCGTGAAGTTCACGGGCGGCGATACCATGAATTACTGGATTAACGATTTTCGCGGGGAGCTGCTGGAGACGCTGAAGGACTGGGATTTTCTGCTCATCAACGACAGTGAAGCCCGCCTGCTATCTGGTGAACACAACCTGCGGCGCGCCACGGCCAAGATCCTGGAAATGGGGCCGCGGATCCTGGTGGTGAAGCGCGGCGAATTTGGCGCGGTTCTGTTCACGCGCGACTGTCACTTCATGGCGCCTGGCTATCTGCTCGAAGACGTATTCGATCCCACCGGAGCGGGCGATTGTTTCGCCGGCGGGTTCATGGGCTATCTGGCCGGCCGCGGCATTGCGCCGCGTGACGGCAACATGGATATGGCCGAACTGCGCAAAGCCGTGATCTACGGCTCCGTCATGGGAAGCTTCTGCTGCGAGAAGTTCGGCGTGGACCGTTTTCGCACCTTGACGCGCGCCGAGGTCGACGGCCGCTATCAGGAGTTCAAGAGCTGCACGGCGTTCTAAAGACGCGAAGCTATCCGTTCCCGTGGCTGTGCCTGGTTCTGCTTACCGCGTGGAGCGCCATCGCGGTGGCATTTTTCTTTGCTCGCGGCTGGCTGCTGTATTACGGCGACGCCGAGGCGCATTTGAACATTGCGCGTCACGTGTTCGATTCCCAAACGCCGGGACTCATCCAGTTTGGAACCGTCTGGCTGCCGCTACCGCACGCGCTGATGCTGCCGTTCGTGCACATCGATCGCCTTTGGCGCAACGGTTTGGCGGGGGCGATTCCCTCTGCGGCGGCGTTCGTGAGCGCAGGCACGTTGCTGTTCGCGGCCGTGCGGAGGATCTTCGATTCCACCGCGGCGGCGGCGACCTCGGCCCTACTCTTCGCCGGCAACCCCAATGTTCTCTACTTGCAGTCGACCGCGATGACCGAGCCGTTATTCTTTGCCTGTCTGGCGGCGCTCCTGTATGCCACGGTGCGTTTCCGCCAAACGCAACACTGGGGCGCGGTGATCGGCGCCGGAGTTGCGTGCGCACTGGCGGCCCTGACGCGCTATGAAGGATGGTTTCTGATTCCGTTTGTGGCTGCTTATTTTCTGAGCACGGCCGAAAAGCGGCGGGTCATCGTTGCGGCGCTCTTTGCTTTCATCGCTGCCCTCGGACCGGTTTACTGGCTGGCTCACAACTGGTGGATGATTGGCGATCCACTCGATTTCTACCGCGGCCCATATTCCGCCCGTGCGATTCAAGGATCGGCCACTTATCCCGGCCTGGGTAATTGGCGCCTGGCGTGGCTGTACTTTCGGACCGCGGCGGCCCTGTGCACGGGACCGATTCTCACGTGGATCGGGTTGGCGGGGGTGGTGGCAGCCTGCGCCAAGCGCGCCGTCTGGCCCGTGGTGCTGCTAGCTCTGCCGTCCACCTTCTACCTGTGGAGCATGCATTCCGTAGCCAGCCCCATTTTCGTTCCGACGCTGTGGCCGAACACGTACTACAACACGCGCTATGGCCTCGCAGCCTTGCCGCTGCTAATTCTGGGAGCGGCGGCTCTGGTAGCGATTCTGCCGGTTACGATCCGGCGCGCAGCGGCTCCGCTGGTCGTGATTGCCGGCCTCGGCTACTGGATTCCCCATCCGCAGCCGGAGAACTGGATCACTTGGAAGGAATCGTCAGACAATTCGGAGGGCCGCCGCCAGTGGGTTCACGAGGCCGCGGACTACTTGGGTCCGCGCTACGTGCACGGTTCGGGCATCGTGACTTCGTTCGGCGATTTGATTGCCATTTTCCGTCAGGCTGGGATTCCGCTGCATGAGACGTTCACGGGCGACGATCAGGTTCCCTGGCAGGCCACCATCGCGCGGCCGGAGCTGTTCTTATGGCAGGAATGGGCGGTGGCGACGTCGGGCGATCCCGTTCACCGCGCGATTGTCCGCGCCGAAAGCTTCGGGATCCCTTACCGTCTGGAGAAGAGCATCACCGCGCCGAAATCTCCCGTGATCGAAATTTACCGCCGGGTGGGGCGGGCCTTCGGGCCCGCTGCCAATCTTCTGAGCGGCGCGCAACCGTCCGATGCGCTTTCTGAGCCTCGAGACGCCGCCCGAAAGGGCGGCGGCAGGGCGGAAGCCCTGGCCCCACAATGAAGATTCCGTTTACCAAGGCTCACGGAGCCAAGAACGACTTCCTGCTCACCTGGCAATCCGATGTTCCGGGCGGGGACCTGGTGGAAATCGCGCGCGCTATTTGCGACCGGCACACCGGCGTCGGCGCCGATGGCTGGTTGCTGGTTACCCCGCCCACCGATGCCGAGGCCGATGGGTCGATCGAGCTCTACAACTCCGACGGCAGCATCGCTGAGATTTCCGGGAACGGCACGCGCTGCGCCGCCGCCTTCCTTATCCAGCATGGCTATGCGCCCGGCCTGGTACGAGTTCGGACCGGCGCCGGGATCAAAATCCTGCGCCTCTTGCGGCGAGAGGGCCTTCGTTTCGAGTTCGAGATGAACATGGGCCGTCCCGAAGTCCGAAACGTCCGCTTCGCGCTCGCCCTTTCCGGCGGCCCGCGGGATGTCACGTTACTATGGGCGGGCAATCCGCAATGCGCCGTACCGGTGGACGATTTCGAATTCAACTGGCGCGCGATGGGAGCAGAAATCGAATCGCATCCGCAATTCCCGAATCGCACCAATGTTTCTTTCATCCAGCGCCGGGATGCCCACACCATCGCCGCGCGGTTCTACGAGCGTGGGGCGGGGGAGACGATGAGCTCCGGCACGGGGTCGACCGGAGCGGCCGCCGCGGCTGTGGCGCGCGGTTTGGCAGAGTGGCCGGTGCGCGTCGAGACACCTGCCGGGCCGCTCGATCTCCGCTCGGATGGCGACGTGTTCCTCACCGGCCCCGCCGAGATTCTCGCGCGGGGCGAATTTTTCATGTGAGAATGACTTCAGCGTTACCGAGCCGCACACACGCGTAGCCATACTCAGCGGAGAGCAAATGCCAGAAGCCCAAATATCCCCGGATGCCACAGCGAAAATTCTCGAGGAAAAGATCCGCACTCGCCGCGCGCGCGTGGGGATCGTCGGGTTGGGCTACGTGGGTTTGCCTCTGGCGGTGGAGTTCGCCAAAGCGGGCTTCACGGTAACCGGAATCGATGTCAGCGAAGCCAAGAGTCAGCGCGTGAATGCGGGCGACTCTTACGTCGGCGACGTGCCCAGCAACGTTTTGGCGCCGCTCGTCGATTCCGGCAAACTCCGCGCCACGGCTGACTTTTCCGCAGTCCGCGAGCTCGACACCATCAACATCTGCGTGCCCACTCCGCTGCGCAAAACCAAGGATCCGGATATGAGCCACATCGTCTCCGCATGCCGGGCAATCGCGCAACATTTCCATGCAGGAATGCTGGTGATTCTGGAATCGACCACTTACCCCGGCACCACCGACGAGCTGATTCTGCCGATGCTCTCGAAGTCCGGCTTTCAGGTCGGACGCGATTTCTTCCTCTGCTTTTCACCGGAACGAGTCGATCCCGGCAACGCTCAGTATCAGACGGCGAACATTCCGAAGGTCGTGGGTGGCTACACGCAGGTGTGCACGGAGATGGGCCGGCTGTTTTACTCGCAAGCGCTCCAGCGTGTCGTGCCGGTGCGTTCCACGCAGGTTGCCGAAATGGTGAAGCTGCTCGAGAACACCTTCCGGATGATCAATATCGGCCTGGTGAACGAAATCGCGCTGATGTGCGCCCGCATGCGCATCGACGTCTGGGAAGTGATCGATGCGGCCGCCACCAAGCCGTTCGGCTTCATGCCGTTTTATCCGGGGCCAGGCTTGGGAGGCCATTGCATCCCGGTCGACCCGTATTACCTTTCCTGGAAAAGCAAGCAGGCTGGAATTGAGGCTCAATTTATCGAACTGGCCGGCCGCATCAACGGCCAAATGCCGCACTTTGTCGTGGAGAAGGTGCAGAATGCGCTGAACGACGCGGCCAAGCCGTTAAAGGGAGCTCGGATCCACGTTCTGGGCGTGGCCTATAAACGGAACATCGACGACGTGCGGGAATCGCCTGCGCTCGATCTACTCCTGCTCTTGAATCAGCGCGGCGCGATTGTCAGTTATAGCGATCCGTTTGTGCCCACACTGCGCCTGGATGGGTTGGATCTCGCGTCGCAGCCGCAGCAGGTGGTCAGGAGTGTGGATTGCGCCGTGATTGTTACAGACCATGCAGCGTTCGACTATCGGGCCCTGGTCGAAGAATGTCTGCTGATCGTGGACACGCGGAACGCGCTCAAAGGCGTTCAGTCCAGCAAAATTGTGCGGCTATGAGGAAGCGTTAGCCCGCCTGGCGGAGTAAGCGCCGCCGGCGGCTGGCACGCATCCCGATCAGATCGGCCACTTGTTCGAGCAGGCTGGGGACGTTCTCGGTGTGGATCGAGATGTGGTGACGGCCCCGTCCCAAGGTCATCGGCGCGCCTTCATTGGGTGAGATCAACGCCGTTGCCGGACGATACTCTTTGATCCTGGCGTAGGCCAAAAGGTCGGTGCCGCCTTGGCCGACCGCGAACTTGCCGTCGCTGAGAACCAGGTCGTAAACGCCAGCGTCCAGTTTTGCGACGGCTTCTGCCGGGGTTGCCGCCCAATCCACGGCATAACCTGCGGCTTGTAGGATGGTTTTCAGCGCCAGCCGCGGCGCAAGTTCCCCTTGAACCAAGAGAACACGGGCCAGATCCATAGTCGGCGTCTGGCCGCTAAAACGGGGCGATTTTAGCAATTCGTTCCGCACTCCCAAGATTACTTTAACCGAAAAACCCATTTCCTCAGCCAATAAAATTCACTCCATGGCCCCAAAGGGCTGCCTGCCTATATAGACTGTCGAACCGCTAATACGTGAGTACTGAATGTACTGAAAGTTCGGCACTTACGTTCGTAAGCTTCCGTACACTCCCGGAATAGAAGGGCGTTCCCGCGGCGGAATTCTCATCGCAAATCTGGACCGTTTTGCGCCTTTGGTACTAAACCGTATCCAGCCATTCTGAGAATAGTTTGCCCGCCATAGTCATGTTACTTTCGCCATGGAGGCATCTTCGTAATGCCGAAGACAACACCGGCAATACTTCTAACTCTTTTCCTGTCAGCAACAGCCTTTTCTCAAGTTCAGGTCAACGCAGTGAATTCGACCGTTCTCGATTCATTTCAGACACGTTATTACGCTAATCTCAGCGCGGGCGACGGCGCCCTGAATATGACCAACCTCGGAACGCTCGGGGCTTACGACCCCAGTGGGGACATTTGCGCCAATGTCTATGTGTTCGCCCAAGATCAGCAGCTGGCGGCGTGCTGCACATGTTCGCTAACGCCGAACCACCTGGTAACCCTCTCTGTGCAGAGGGACCTGATCTCGAATCTGCTCACGCCGGGCGTGCCGACGGCCATTACGGTTGCAGTGGTGGCAACCGCCGAAAACGGCCAGGCGTGCAATGCTTCCACCATTACGTCCAGCCAATTGGTTCCGGGCCTGCGCGCCTGGGGAACGACCTTGCATGCGTTGCCGACGGGTGCCTACACGATGACGGAGACGGAGTTCTCGCCCGGACTACTGGGTTCCCAGCAATTGACCAAGCTCACGCAATATTGCGGATTCATCCAAGCGATCGGCAGCGGCTACGGCATTTGCAATTCGTGCCGGACCGGGGCCGCCGGCGCCCAGAAGCAATAGCGGTTTAGTTCCAATTGTTTTGTTATTGGATTCGGGGGTGAGCGGACGTTTTTCCACCGCTCACCCGCCTCCGCCAAAGGCTTCTGGCTCGCCGGAAACGGAACGGATCGCGTATAGTGAAAAGAGCCATGAAAATCCGCAGTTCCCTCCTGTTAGCACTCATCACCATCGGCACAACGGGACTGGCTTTACTCGCCTTGCCCGCCGTTCACGCGGCCTCCTCCGCTGACGACGAACTGAGCCGGGGAATCCACTCCATGACGGACGCGCTCTCGCTGCTCGAGAAGAATTTTGCCGACCCGATCTCTAGCGAGCGAGTCATTTATGACGGCGCCATTCCCGGCATGCTGCGCACGCTCGATCCACATTCGAACTTTCTCGATCCGAACGAATTCCGCGACATGCAGAGGCGGCAGCGAGCCCAATATTACGGTGTCGGGATGGAGATCAGCGTGGATGGTGACAATGTGATTGTGAACCAGCCATTCCCGGGTTCTCCAGCCTGGAACGCAGGTTTGCGGCGCGGGGACGTGATTGCGGCTGTCAACGGACTCAATGCCAAAGGCATGGACACAGGCCAGGTGGCCGATATCCTGCGCGGGCCGAAGGGAACGCCGGTGTCGATCACGATCCTGCATCAGGGCGGCGGCGATCCCGCGACGGTTCATGTGATCCGTGGAGAGATTCAAACCAAGCTGGTAGATGCGTTCTGGTTGCGTCCCGGGATTGCATACCTGGGCATCACCAGTTTCGAGGCGGAAAACGTGGCCGGCGACGTGGAAGAAGCGCTGAAGCAATTGGGTGAATCGTCGATCAATGGCCTGGTGCTCGATTTGCGCGGCAATCCGGGTGGTTTGTTAAATGAGGCGGTTTCGGTGGCGGGGCGCTATCTGCGCGATGGCCAGACCGTAGTTTCGCATCGCGGCCGGGCGGAAGAAGAGCAGGTATTCCGGGCGAAGGCCAAGCCGGAAGGCCAGCGATATCCGATTGTGGTTTTGGTGGATCGCCGTTCGGCGTCGGCTTCCGAAATCGTTTCGGGAGCATTACAAGATCACGACCGCGCATGGGTCATTGGCGAAAATACTTTCGGCAAAGGTCTGGTGCAGGGGCAGTTTCCACTTTCCGAAGGAGCGGCCCTGTTGCTGACGATCGCGCACTATTACACGCCCAGCGGACGGTTGATCCAGCGCGATTACCAGCATCGCTCGTTCTTCGATTATTACTACGCGGGGCGCAATGACGGGCCGAATCTGCAGGATGTGAAGGCCACCGACAGTGGGCGCAAGGTCTACGGCGGCGGGGGAATCATGCCGGACGAGAAGTATGAGGCGACGCGCGCGAACACTTTCGAGCGGCGAGTGCTGGCGGCATTTGCGTTCTTCCACTTCGCTTCGCAGTACTACAATGGCCACGCTCCGGCACTGCCTGATGGTTGGATGCCAGATGCCGCGTTGCTCGACCGCTTCCAGGCGTTCTTGAAAGCAGAACACATCCCATTCACCAACGACGAATTCGCAGCCAATCGGACCTGGCTGGTGGATCAACTTCGTTGGGAGTTATACGGACGCGTGCAAGGTAAGACGATGGCCGACCGGCTGGTACTGGCGGATGATCCCGAGGTGATCCACGGGATGGACAGCCTGCCGAAGGCGGAAGCGCTGTTCCAACAGGTACAGCACGTGCTGGCGCAGCGGGTGGAACGGTAGGTTCAGCAGCGTGGGACAGACGATCGACTTTTGTCGTCTGTCCGGTTTGATCTTCAGTCACGCTCGCAGACCACTGAAAAGCGATGGCCTGCGCCACTATGGCTGAGCGCCAACCTGATAGCGCGTCTCGGCGGTGAACCAAGGGCTACAACGCTTTCCGAAACGTCAGATTGATCCGGCAGCGGCCGGTCAACGGGTGCTCACCATCAGGGAGCGGTGTGACGCCATGATAGACCAGGCGTGCCGGTCCTCCCCATACCACCACGTCGCCGCTCTCTAAGCGCAGGCGGCGCGGGCGGTCGCTGCGGCGAAGTCCGCCCCACAAAAACACCGCGGGCAGGCCCAGGGAGACGGACACGATTGGGGCAGAGAAGTCGCGCTCGTCTTTGTCCTGGTGCAGGGAAAGCTTCGCTCCTGGCTCGTAGCGGTTGATCAGGCAGACATCGGGCGTGAAGTCGCGGAAGCCCGCCGCTTCGGCCGCTAAAGCGGCCAGGCGCGCAAACGCGACGGGAATCGGCGGCCACGGGGAGCAATTGTCGGGGTCCACAGGGTCGTATCGATAGCCGGCGCGGTCGGAAACCCAGCCGGCCTTTCCGCAGTTCGTCATGGCAACCGACATGCGATAGCCGCCGGGCGTGACCATGTGGCGGAACGGCGCGGCAGCTTCCACTTCTCTGAGAGCCTCGATGAGGGCGGGCACGCCGGCGGCGGCGAAACCGCGCAGCCAGACGGCGCCCTCCGCCAGGCGAGTGGCCTGATTTTCGGCGCCTTCGGAAAAGAGCAGACCGCTCATGGACAGTTAACGCCGGCGAGCCACTGGGGCCAGCGCGGGGTTATCCAAACCGACTTCGTTCGGGTCGAGATTCGTGCCGGGCGGCACGATCGTATCGATGCAATCGAGCAAGCTCTGGTCGAGTTTGACTTCGCTTGCTCCGAGTTGCGATTCGAGCTGTTCCATGGTGCGCGGTCCGATGATCGCGGAGGTGACCGCCGGATGGCGAAGAACAAAGGCCACGGCGAGGTGCACCAGAGAAATCCCCGCCTGGTCGGCCAAAGCGCCGAGCGCGTCGGCAGCCTCCAGCTTGCGTTGGTTGGCGGGCCGTGACAGATCGAATAACTGCGGCAGCATGGCGGAACGTGACGACGAAGGCGGCGTCACGCCCTTGCGCCATTTACCGGAGAGCCATCCGCTGGCCAGAGGGCTCCACGGGATCACGCCCATGCCGTAACGCTGGCAGGTCGGTAGGACGTCGGCTTCCACCGCCCTGACCAGAATCGAGTAGGGTGGCTGCTCACAAACGAAGCGGTTGAGTCCGTGCTGGCGCGCGGCCCACTGCGCCTCGACGATCTGCGAAGCGGGAAAGGTGGATTGACCGATGTATCGAACCTTGCCCTGATGGACCAGATCATCCAAGGCTCGCATGGTTTCTTCAATGTCCGTTTCCGGGGAAGGGCGGTGGATCTGGTACAGATCGATCCAATCGGTCTGGAGTCGGCGCAGCGATGCCTCAGCCTCCATCAGGATCCAGCGGCGCGAGTTTCCCCGGCGGTTGGGGTCATCGCCCATCGGGCCGTGGACCTTGGTCGCGAGGACCACGTCTTCGCGCCGGCCCACCAGTGCTTTGCCGACAATCTCCTCCGACTCACCGCTCGAATACACGTCCGCGGTGTCAATGAAATTGATGCCCGCGTCCAGTGCCCGGTGGATGATGCGGATGCTGTCGGGGTAATCGGGGTTTCCCCACTTGCCCAACATCATCGCTCCGAGGCACAGCGGACTCACCCGGATGCCGGTCCGGCCGAGGTTTCGACATTCCATGGGATGCGCTCCTATCGATTGTAAACTGCGGGCTGCGGGAGGGTCGGGGCCCCAGTGGGCCAGAAGGCCCGGCCCCACTCTGCCAACTCCACTATTTGCCTTGAATCAGCCGAACTGCCTCCCGCGTGCCGCGCTCGTAGGCATCGATCAGTTGGTCCATACGGGCATCGGTCTCTTCATCGATCTGCCGCCGTTTCGGATCGGCATCGAACCAGGCCAGCGTTCTGCGGATGCCTTCCCGATAGGGCACGGTGGCGCAATAACCGGGAACCGCTCGCTTGATCTTGCTATTGTCGAAGACCACGCTCACAGACTTATCGCCGATCAGTCCGCCAAGCGAGTCCGGCCAGCAGGCCGCGATCAAATCCGAGGACATGTGGACGATCACCGGCTCGGCGCCCGCGGCCGCTCCGGCCACTCGATAAATCTGGTCCCAGCTCATGGCTTCATCGCTGGTGATATGGAATGCATGCCCGATGGCCTGCTCGTTGCCCAGCAGACCGGCCAGGCCTTTGGCGAAATCGCTGTTGTGGGTGACTACCCACAGTGAGGAACCGTCGCCGGGAACGATAACTTTTTTCCCGCGGCGCATGCGGTCGATCACCGTATAGGAGTTGGCATGGCTGTTGAGAGCGAGCGGAATGTAGGTGTCGCCGTACGTGTGCGACGGGCGGACGATCGTCATCGGAAAGCCCTCTTCACGGTAGGCTCGCATCAGGCGCTCCTCACACGCAATCTTGTTGCGCGAATATTCCCAATACGGATTGGCCAAAGGCGTCGACTCCGTGATCCGGTATTCGGTAGCCGGCTTCTGGTAGGCGCTGGCGGAACTGATGAAAATATACTGTCTCGTCCGGCCACGGAATAGATCGAGATCGCGCTCAATGTCCGCCGGCCGGAAGGCAATCCAATTGACGACGGCATCGAACGACAATCGGTTCAACTCGCGGGCAGCGCAGGCGGCGTCTTCGATATCCACCGTAAGGGACTTCACACCGGCGGGCAAATCCGCCGAGCGGCGTCCACGATTCAACAGTGTCAGGTCCATGCCCCGCTCGGCCGCAAGCTGCGTCGAGGCGGTGCTGATGATGCCGGTCCCGCCGATGAAAAGAATCCTCATGCAGACGTTGTACCAGACTGCAGAGGCGGAGCGACCGCGCGCCGGTCAACCGAGAAAGCTCAGGGTTTGCGCCGGGAAGTTCACCACGTTGGGCAACGCCGTAGCCATATTCGCCGACGCGCCGAAGGCGTGCGGCTCGGACTGTTTACGCACTGAGCTTGGCGTGCTGGCGGACATCGACACCTTCCACCAGGAAGATAACGTCTTCCGCAAAATTCGTCGAGTGATCGCCGATGCGCTCCAAGTTACGCGCTACGAAAATGAGGTCGATCGCCGCCGGGACCAGAGAGGGATCCCGCCGCATGGTCTCCAGCAGTTCCCCGTACACGGCATCGCGGAGCATGTTGACTTCATCGTCCGCCAGCAGAATGGAGCGCGCCAGGTCGGCGTCGCCACGAACGAACGCGTCCAGACATTTGTGCAGCATCGAGCCGACCAGTAATTCCATCTTCGGGATATCGGTGATCTGCTGGACGATCGGCAGATGCATGACGTGCAGTGCCCGCTTGGCGATATGCGCTCCCAGATCGCCGATCCGCTCCAAGTCGGTGTTGATCTTGAGCGCGGCCGTCAGGAAACGCAGATCGCGCGCCACTGGCTGGTGCAGCGCGAGGATGCGCGTGGCCATGCCGTCGATTTCCATCTCCATACGGTTGATGGTGGGTTCGTCGCGGAGTACTTCCTCCGCCAGACCCTGATTCTGCTCCACTAGCGACCGAACCGCACGGTGAATGGATGACTCCACGATTGCACCCATTTGGAGCAGCTTCTGGTTGAGCTCATCGAGCTCTTTCGTAAAATGCCGCAGCATTCCCGCCTCCGGGGAGGTGCTTTGCTTGCAATTATAGCGCTAGCTCCGGCAAATCTGCCGGTAATTGTTCGAAATCTTTCTGTTACGAATTGTAATCAGTAAATCTGCCGAGGCCGCAACGCTACGCGGTGCGTACCAGGGGCTCGTTGATGAGCTTGAGAACCGATCCCAGAAACTGCGCGCGGCGGAATGGTTTCTGCAGAACGCCACGTCCTTTGGTGGCGGAAACCCAATTCCGTCCGGCGGCCTCATCCGATTGACCCACCAGAAGAACGCGAATGGACGAATCACAGGTGTTCAGGCCATCCAGGAGTCCGGGCATGCGGGCCTCGGCCTGTTCATCGAGAATGACGAGCCGCACGGGGCGGCTCTTGGACCGGCAGGATTCAAGGACGATATCCTGATTCGAAGAAATCTGAACCTCCAGCCCAACCTTTTCCAGCATCGACGCCATGAGTTTTGCATCTTTGTCGCTGCGATCCATGACGAGGATCGCGGCATCTTGCTGACTGTCTTTAGGCATACAGTTTATGATACCTCCGGATAATACGAGTTGCTACCCCGGTTATACGTTTTCGGTTTGCTCCGCGCGATGGCGGACGTCCACGCCTTTTACCAGGAAAACCACATCTTCCGCAATATTGGTAGCGTGGTCACCGATACGTTCCAGGTTTCGTGCGATGAATAAAAGATCAATAGCCGCGGTCAACAGCGACGGATCGCGCTGCATCGTGTCCAGCAGTTCCGCGTACACGGCATCTCGCAATTTGTCTACTTCATCATCCGATACCAGCACGGTACGGGCCAGTTCGGCATCACCCTGTACGAATGCATCCAGACATTTGAGCAGCATGGATTGCACCAGCGAAGCCATCTTCGGGATGTCCGTCATGGGCTTCACCAAAGGATGGTGCATGAGCGAAAGCGAACGCTCCGCCACGTGCACGGCCAGATCGCCGATGCGCTCCAGGTCGGTATTAATCTTAAGCGCGGCAGTCAACAGCCGTAAATCGCGGGCCACCGGTTGACGTAATGCCAGGAGGCGGGTCGCCAGGCCGTCGATTTCCATCTCCATCTGGTTGATTTGCGGTTCGTCGCGAATCACTTCCTCGGCGAGTTCGCGATCCTGCTCGATCAAAGAGCGAACGCTGCGATGGATGGCCGATTCCACCAGCCCGCCCATCTGGAGCAGCTTATCGTTCAACTCTTCGAGCTCAATGCTGAAATGCCGCACAGCGTTCCTCCTCTGGCGATCCCGTGTGCCGACGGTTTTGATACACGCGACCGTGGGCGGCTCCGCGAGAACCGGGTACTAGCCGAACCGGCCAGTGATGTAATCTTCAGTCTCTTTCCGCGAGGGATTCTTGAAAATGACGTCCGTCTTGTCATACTCGATCAGTTTGCCGAGCAGAAAGAAGCCGGTATTATCCGCGACCCGGGCGGCCTGCTGCATATTATGGGTAACAATTACCTGCGTGCACTGATCCTTGAGGCTGAACATCAACTCCTCAATCTTCGCGGTGGCGATGGGATCCAGGGCCGAGCAGGGCTCGTCGAGCAATAGGATTTCGGGATCCACCGCCAGGGCGCGGGCGATGCAAAGCCGCTGCTGCTGCCCGCCCGATAGCGCGTAGGCGGATTCGTGCAGCTTGTCCTTCACCTCATCCCACAACGCGGCGCGCCGCAAACTGCGCTCGATTTTGTCGCGGAGTTCGCTGCGCTTGCCCATACCGTTGATCTTCAAACCGTAGGCGATGTTGTCCGCAATGGACTTCGGGAACGGGTTAGGGCGCTGAAAAACCATGCCGATCCGCCGGCGCAGGCTGGTTACGTCGACGCTAAGCACGTCCTCGTTGTCGAGAAGGATTTTCCCTTCCAAACGGGCGTGGCGAATGGTTTCGTTGATCCGATTCAGAGTTCGCAGAAACGTCGATTTGCCGCAACCCGAAGGCCCGATCAAGGCCGTGATCTGGTTGGCGTGCATGTCCAGCGAGATATCATGCAGCGCTTTAAAAGAGCCGTAGTAGAAGTTGATATTGCTGGCTTTCAGCTTGGGCATGGCACTCGGGACCGGCTCCGGGGCGCCAGAGGACTCCGCCGGGACCTGCGCCGGTGTGACAGGTTTTGGAATTGCGTTCATACAGGTACCAACTATCCGCGCGGTACGGAAATCCCCCGCGCTAATACAAAACGGGCCGAAATGTTTGCTAGCAAAACGATCACGATTAAGACAAGCCCCGCAGCCCAAGCCTGGCGATGCCAATCGTCGTATGCCGAAATGGCGTGCGAGTAGATCATGTAGGGCAGCGTTGCGGTGGGTTGGTTCATGCCGCCCCAGTACTGATTATTGAGACTGGTGAACATGAGCGGCGCCGTTTCTCCGGCGATGCGCGCTACCCCGAGAATCATGCCCGTAAGAATCCCCTTACTTCCGGCGGGCACCGCGACTGTGGCGATCATCTTCCACTTGCTGGCCCCCAGCGCCAGTGCGCCTTCCCGCAGTGACATCGGAACCTCCCGCAGAAATTGCTCGGTCTGCCGCGTCACAATAGGGATCAGCATAACACTTAGTGCAATTGCACCTGCCAGCCCGGAGAAGTGTTTCATCGGAACGACCACCAGCGCCCAGGCAAGAATGCCGATGATGATGGAAGGCACACCATTCAACAGATCGGCGGTATACCGCACCAGCGGAGCAAAGCCCTTATCCTCGAACTCCGAAAGATAGATTCCTGCGATGAACCCGATGGGAAGGCCGATCAGGGCGGCAACCGCGATGATTTCAATGCTGCCGACGATTGCGTTGGCCATGCCGCCGCCCGTCTCACCCGGAGACAGCGGGAGTTTCGTAAAGAAATTCAGATCGAGCGAGCTGGTGCCGTTATACACCAGATATCCCAGAATCAGAAACAACGCGGACACCGTAATAAGAGTGCAGACTCCGGTGAGCCCGAGCATCACGTTGTTGACGAACTTTCGCCACGCTAGAAACATGGTTACTACCTCTTGGTGCCTTTCCCCGTAGTGGCGATGATCATCAGCCTGGCCAGCCCGTTAATGACGATGGTGAGGCAGAACAGCACTAGTCCCAACTCCACCAATGCCGCCGGATAAACACTGCCGGTCGCTTCAGTAAATTCGTTCGCAATCACGGCTGCGATCGAATATCCCGGGGCGAGCAGCGATGCGTGAATACTGGGATCGTTGCCGATCACCATGGTGACTGCCATGGTCTCGCCCAACGCGCGCGCCAGGCCGAGGAAAATCGAGCCGATGATCCCCAACTTGGCATACGGCACGACCACTTTCCAGGTGGTCTCCCATTTTGTGGATCCCAGCGCCAGCGCCGCTTCTCTTTGATCTCGCGGCACGGCCAATATCGATTCACGCGAGACGGAGATGATAAACGGAAACGTCATGACGGCAAGAATGAGTCCCGCGGTAAGAAACCCGACGCCGAAAGCCGGTCCTTTGAAAAGCGGAAGGAAGCCGAGTGTCTTTTTGAGAAATGGTTCCCCGTAGGATCGCATCAAAGGTACCAGCGTGAAAATCGCCAGAAGCCCATAGATCACGCTCGGGATTGCGGCCAGCAGCTCCACCAGGAAGGTGAGCGCGTTGGAGACGCCTGCCGGCGCCATCTCGGACAGGAAAATCGCCGCTCCCACGCCCAGCGGGATTGAGACCAGCAGAGCGACGACCGAGGTCACGACGGTGCCGTAAATGAACGGCAAGGCGCCGAACTGTTCCGAGACCGGATTCCACTCGCTTGACGAGAGATAGCTCCACCCCAGCTTGTGCCGGGATGGAGCCGAGGCAATCCACAATTCGTACACCAGAAGAAGTGAGATCAGCAACACCAAGGCCGCGAACACGAATGTCACTAGACGGGCGATCGAATCACCCGTACTGCTGGAGATTCGCGCGGTGCGTTTTTCGATAACGGCGGTCGCCATGTTCTTGGACCTTGGTCCGGTTACTTAATCTGTGCGATCTGCTTCGTTTCCTGCGCCACCACCTCTTTGGGCAGGGACGCGTAGTCCAAACCGGGGGCATCTTTTTGACCGTCGGTCAGCATCCATTGCAGGAAGCTCTTCACGGTTGCAGCTTTCTTGGCATCCGGAAACGAACTGGGAATTAACATCCAGGTGAAACTGCAAATGGGGTAGGCGTCCTTACCGGGGGCATTCGTGATGGACACACGAAAGTCGGCGGGCATACTCTTGGCGGCGCCGGCCGCCGCCGCGGTCACCGAGTCGAGAGAGGCCTTCACGTACTGGCCTGCCGAATTCTTCACGGCGCCGTAAGCCATCTTATTCTGGGCGGCGTAGATCAGCTCGACATAGCCAACCGAAAATGGTGTTTGCTTCACCGTGCCCGACACGCCTTCGTTGCCTTTACCACCCAACCCAACCGGCCAACTCACCGATGTATTGGCCCCCACTTTGGTCTTCCATTGCGGGCTCACCTTCGACAGAAAGTCCGTCCAGATAAAAGAAGTACCGCTACCGTCCGAACGGTGGACGACCACAATGTCCTCGTTGGGCAATTTTACGCCGGGATTGTCTTTGGCCAACTGCGCGTCGCTCCATTTGCTAATCGTTCCCAGGAAGATGCCGGCGAGAGCTTCCCCGCTGAATTTCAGTTCCTGTGAAACGCCCGGCACATTATACGTCGGGACAACCGCGCCCATCACCGTTGGGAAGTGGAGCGGATGCACTTTGACCTTCGAGATCTGATCGTCGGTCATCGGCATGTCCGAGGCGCCAAAATCGACTGTTCCGGACGTGAGTTGTTGAATGCCCGCCCCAGATCCGATCGACTGGTAATTCACCTGAACGTCTGGATGAGCATTGTGATACTCGCCGAACCACTTTTGGTAAATGGGCGCCGGGAAGGTCGCTCCAGCGGCCGTAATCTGCTGGGCGGTGCCGACAGCAACGCTGACTGTCAGTAAGCCCAGAAGGGCTACCGGGAATTTCTTCATGTAGTTTGTCTCCTCAATTGTGTCATTGGTATGTTACAGTTCCGTTACGAACCTAGAATGCGCGCGTGATTTTCTCATCCGCAGAGAGCCTGCACGGTCAGCTCAAAACCGCCTGCAGGCCGGCCACTCACGCATGCAATTTTCACAGAGCTAACGTTTGAGCGTAATGAACGTTTGTTACTTTACGATGACTGTACTGTGAAGAACCGGCTCAGGCGCGGGAATAGCGAGGCAGGGTGATCGTGAAGCGTGACCCTTTTCCCAGTTGGCTCTCTACTTTCACCGCGCCTTGCATCTGCTCGATGGCATGCCGGACGATCGAAAGCCCCAGCCCAGTCCCGCCGATTTGACGGGAACGGGCTTTGTCCACGCGATAAAAGCGCTCGAAGATCCGCGATAAATCTTCATGGGGAATGCCGATTCCCGTATCCCCGATACAGATCTCAACCTGATCGTTGGAGGAGACCACAGCCTTGATGTCCACCCGGCCGCCAGGCTTGTTGAATTTGACAGCGTTGTCGAGCAGGTTCAATACTGCCTGCTCGAAACGGATACGATGTCCCATTACTTCTAGGCTGGAGTCGGGCTCGGCCTCGACAACCACTTGATTGACCCTGGCCACTGGTTCGATGGCGTTGATGGCGCTTTGGATGACGTCCCCCACGGAGATCGGCGCCGGTTCCAGATCGAGCCTTCCGGATTCGAGTTCCGACAGAATGATCAGGTCGTTCGCGATGTTATTCAACCGGACGCTATTGGCCTGTATGGCCTCGACAAACCGGCGGCGGTTCTCCCGGTCCTCCAGGCCGCCGTTCAGTAAGGTCTCGGCGTACCCCGTGATGGTCGCCAGCGGCGTACGGAATTCGTGCGAGACGTTGGCTACGAAATCGCGCTTGGTGCGTTCCAGGCGTTCGATCGGCGTGACGTCGTGGAGAATTGCCAGGGCCCCGCGCAGCGGGATCGCATCCAGCGGGGCGGCATAAACCGTGTACGCGCGATCTTGCGAGGAGAGCTTCAACCGCTGCTGCACCGTCTCGCCGCTCTGAATCACGCGCTTCAGCAATTGCAGCAAACCCGGATCGCGCAGCACCTTGATCAGCGGCACCCCCTCGGAAATCTCATGATCGCCAACGGCTCGCAGGAACGAGTGGTTGCAGAACGAAACGTTGAGCTTGGCGTCTACGGCCAGCACCGCCTCGGTCATGCTGCCCAGGATGGTTTCGCGCCGCGCGAGTTCCGCGTCGAGGTCTTTGAGCTTTGCCTCGATTTTGGGAGCCATGCGCAAAAGCGAACGCTCCAGCTCCCCGAGGTCGTCCTCGCCGATATTCACCGAAAGCGGGTAACCCGGCTCCGGGAAACGATCGGCGAAATCCTTCAAGTTGCTTACCCGGCGGTCCAGAGGCCGCGAGAACAGCCACGCCCCGCAGATGGCCAGGAGGAACCAGATGAGTGAGAACAGCCGAATGGCAGTTCCCCCCCCGTACAACTCTGCCAGGATGACCAAAGGCGCCGCGCTCAGCGCAATTAGGGCCGCAGTCCTTCCTGCAATCGAGTTCATTGCCTGAGTTGGGCCAATGTTAGCACGAAGGAGACCTGCCTTCCTTAACCCGTCGGCTCTGCGGATTTCCGTCGCTTCGACCGGCCACGCTTGGGTTCGAGCAGGGTTTCCTGCGCGTTGATGGCCGTGCGGTTTCCAATCTTTTTCTTTGCATACGTCCCGTTCGGAAGCATGTGCCGGGCTTTCACGTTATCGGAAAGATAGAGGCTCAGCAGCTCGTCGCGCAAGCGCCGCAGCATGACCTGGTCTCGAATCGGGACCAGTAACTCGACGCGGTGATCGATGTTCCGCGGCATCAGATCAGCGCTGCCGATGTACACTTCTTCTGCCCCGCCGTTATGAAAATAGTAGACGCGGCTGTGCTCGAGGAACCGCCCCACCACGCTGGTGACTTCGATGTTGTCGCTGATCCCCGCCAGGCCCGGCCGCAAACAACAGATCCCGCGCACCAGCAGTTGAATCGTGACACCAGCGCGCGACGCCTTGTACAACGCGCGAATCATCTTGGGGTCCACCAGCGCGTTCATCTTGAAAATCAGATGAGCCTTCTCGCCCGCGGCGGCATGCTGGACTTCGCGTTCGATGAGTTCGGTCATCCGCGACCGCAGATTTACCGGGGCCACCAGCAGGCGCTTATAGTCCGATTTTCGCGCATAGCCGGTCAGATAGTTGAATAAGTTGCTTACGTCGTCGGCGATACCGGGATCGGCCGTGAACATGCCCATATCTGTGTATAAGTGAGCGGTTACGGCGTTGTAGTTGCCCGTCGAAAGATGTAAGTAGCGCGCGATGCGATCCTGCTCGCGTCGCACCACCAGGGCTACCTTGCAGTGGATCTTCAACCCGATCAAGCCGTACACCACGTGCGCCCCGGCTTTTTCCAGCGCCTTGGCCCACTCGATGTTGCTCTCCTCATCGAAGCGCGCCTTGAGCTCCACCAATACGGCCACCTGCTTGTCTTCTTCGACCGCTTCGAGCAAGGCTTCGACGATCGGCGAGTTGCGCCCCACACGGTATAGGCAAACCTTGATGGCGAGAACCGACGGATCGCGCGCCGCCCGGCGCAGAAACTCGACCACCGGCTGGAACGAATCGAACGGGTGGTGCAGGAAAATGTCGCCCTGGCGCACGAGGGCGAACATGTCCTCGTCGTCGTTGGTCTCCATCAGCGGTTCGGGAACCACCGGCACAAATGGTGCATCCTTCAGATCGGGCCGTTCGAGCGAATACAGGCTGAAGAGCCGCTTCAAGGCCAAGGGCCGCCGCGAACGATACACTTCAGTGGCGCCGATTTCCAGATTGCTCATCAGGATGTTCAGAATGGCGGCTGGCATTTCCTCGGTCACAATCAGCCGCACGACACTGCCGAACTTTCGCTGCCGTACGCCCTCCTCAATCGTTTCCAGCAAGTCTTCCGCTTCGAGTTCTTTAATGGCGATATCGGCATCGCGTGTGACGTGGAAAGGATGCGATTGGAGAATCTCCGTGCCGGGGAATAGGGCATCCAGGTGTGCCGAAATCACATCCTCCAGCCAGACCAGATCGGTTCGTCTCGGACGCGAGCGCTTGCGGCCGGCCGGCGCCGCGCCGTTGAGCGGTATCAACTGGGGCAGGGAGTCGGGAATCTTCACGCGCGCAAATCGTTCATGTCCGGACTGGTCTTTGATGAGCACTGCCAGGTTCAAGCTGAGATTGGAAATGTGCGGAAAAGGGCGGCCGGGATCGAAAGCAAGTGGAGTCAAGACCGGAAACACCGTGTCGCCGAAGTAACTCGCTACGCGTCTGCGTTGACTCTCACTCAATTCGGAGTAGGTACGAATGTGGATTCCCTGCTCGTGCAGAGATTCATTGACCTCGTCCAGGCACTTATGCGCCTCCGACAGGAGCTTCTTGATATCGCGGCGAATAGCAATCAACTGTGCGCGCGGGCTCATACCATCCGGGCCGACTTCGACCGTCCCCGCGTCCAATTGAGCCGCCAGCCCCGCCACCCGCACCATGAAGAACTCATCCAGGTTCGAACCCAGAATCGAAAGAAACTTGATGCGCTCGAGCAAAGGATTACTTGGGTCTTCCGCTTCTTCAAGCACTCGCCGTTGGAAGGCCAGAAGACCGAGTTCGCGATTCAGATAGAGCTGCGGATCGTGCAAGTCGGTGGCCTGGCCTGGAGCCGCCGCGGCGGTCACCGAGCCCTCTTCAGCACGCTTGCCTGTCTCTTTTTTTGCCATAGCTCCGTACGATTGCGTAAAGGAAGGGCTCGAACCACGGTTCCGTCTCAGTATAAGTCAGCCCGCGAATGAGCCTCAATTTGAAACCGAACTGTAACCATTTAATGCCACACAGAGCGCGACACTAGAGACTTCCTCGTGGGGCCAGGCCTTGCGGCAGCCCGGAGGGGTTGCCCCCACTTGTTCACCACCGACGGGAGAAAATATGGGAGAGCGATTACAACCTGCACGTGCAGCGCGTGTGTAATCCGGGATACATTGAGGACTCAGCCAACTTCGGCAATTCGCATTGAACGAGTGGGATGAGCGTGACACCACGGGAAGATCCGATCATTGAAGCTAAACAAGTGGAAAAGTTTTACGGCGAGCCTGGCGAGGCGCGCATTCAAGTGGTAGCCGCCACCGATCTCGCCATCTATCCGGGCGAAATTCTGGCGCTGCTCGGTCCTTCCGGCTCCGGGAAATCGACGCTGCTCCGCATGCTGTCCGGTCTTTCCAAACCTTCGTCCGGCCAGGTTCTGCATCATGGCAAGCCGATGGACGGCCCCTGCGCGGATGTAGCCATCGTTTTCCAGAGCTTCGCGTTGTTTCCGTGGCTCACCGTGATTGACAACGTTCAGGCGCCGCTCAAGGCACAGGGCGTGCCGCTCACCGAGCGCATGAAACGCAGTTTGCGCATCCTCGACGCCGTTGGGCTCGATGGCTTCGAAGCCGCCTTCCCGAAGGAATTGTCCGGC
The DNA here is from genome assembly GCA_035516375.1 of Bryobacteraceae bacterium. Taxonomy (GTDB): domain Bacteria; phylum Acidobacteriota; class Terriglobia; order Bryobacterales; family Bryobacteraceae; genus PSRJ01. The sequence continues at coordinate 5,384 of DATJAK010000323.1, read as the reverse complement.
GGCATGAAGCAGCGCGTCGGATTCGCCCGCGCATTGGTGGTGGAACCCGAAGTCCTGTTCATGGATGAACCGTTCTCGGCCTTGGATGTGCTCACAGCCGAGAACCTCCGCGGCGAATTGCTCGAGCTTTGGGACGGAAAGAAAATGCCCACCAGGGCCGTGTTCCTGGTGACTCACAACATCGAAGAGGCGGTGACCCTGGCCGACCGGGTGATCGTGCTGGGCAAGAACCCCGGCCGCATTCGCGCGGACTTCCGCATTTCCATGCCGCGCCCCCGCGACCGCAACGATCTGAACTTCCACAACACCGTCGATTACATTTACCGCGTCTTGACTCAACCCCAGGCCCCCGAGACTCCGCATCCGGAGTTGGCTCACGCCGAAATTACCGAAACCGAAACGCGGCACCAGTATCAAATGCTGCCGCATGCCCGACCGGGCGGCATCGCCGGCTTGATGGAATTGTTGGTCGATCGTGAAGGGCGCGAAGAAATTCACCACCTGGCCGACGACCTGGCCCTCGAACTCGACGACCTATTGCCGATCGTGGAAGCCTCCACGATGCTGGGCTTCATCGTGGTGCAAGAAGGGCATGCCGAAATCACCGACCAGGGCCGGGCCTTCGCTGAAGCGGACATTCTCGAGCGCAAGGAACTGTTTCGCGTCGCGGCCAGCCGGCGCGTCTCGCTGATTCGCCAAATCCGCCGCGCCCTCGAAGCCAAGAGCAACCGCTCGCTTCCGGACGAGTTCTTCCGCGACACGCTGGAGGAGCATTTCAGCCAGGATGAAACGCAGCGCCAGTTGGAGACCGCCATTCACTGGGGACGCTACGCCGAGTTGTTCGATCACGATTCCGCCACGGAACGTTTCTACATTCCCGGCGATATGCAGCGCACCGGCTCCGCGGAAGGGGCCGCCACTCGCTCATGAAGTTCGATGTATTTTCGCGGTCCGTCGTCGACGAGAGAAATTGGTCCTGGTTGGTAGACGTTGTGGTTTTCGCAATTGTGGCCGCTTGCATCTACGGCGTCCTCAATATTGCCCACTATTGGTTTGGCCAGGCCACTCCCGCCGCCCAGATTTCGCAATCCCCTCGCGCCTTGCCGCTTTATGCATTCTATTCACTGGTGCGGGTCTGGATCGCGTACGTGCTGAGCCTGATCTTCGCTATCGGTTACGGCTACATCGCCGCCCATAATCCGCGGCTTCAATCGCTGATGATCGCGATTCTCGACATCCTGCAATCGATTCCGGTTTTGAGTTTCCTGCCCACCGTGATGCTGGCGATGGTGGCGCTGATTCCGTCCCGCCAGTTGGGTCTTGAGTTGGGCTCCATCATTTTAATTTTTACCGGCCAGGTCTGGAACATTGCTTTCAGCTTCTACTCGTCGTTGAAGTCGATTCCGCGTGAGTTGCAAGAGGCGGCCTCCATCTACCGGTTTAGCCGGTGGCAGAGGTTTATCGAGCTCGAACTGCCGTTCGGCGTCATCGGCCTCGTGTGGAATTCCATCGTTTCGGTGGCGAGCGGCTGGTTTTTCCTGATGGCGTGCGAAATGTTCGTGCTCGATAAGCATGATTTCCGGCTGCCCGGGCTCGGCTCCTACCTCCAGACTGCCTCGAGCGACGGCAACACCGCGGCGATCCTCTGGGGGCTGGCGGCAATGGTCGCCGTGATTGTGTTGCTGGACCAGTTGTTGTGGCGTCCTGCCATCGCGTGGTCGGAACGGTTCAAGTTCGAGCAGGTGGAGCGGTCTAGCGTTCCGCATTCGCCCATCCTGTATTTATTCCGCCACTCGGCCGCCTTCCGCTGGCTGCGACAGCGCGCGTTTACTCCCGCGTGGGAGCGGCTGACTTCCAACCTCGCCTTATCGAAACCACCCGAGTCGCGGAAGCCGGCGCGTTCCGGTTTTCTGGCCGGGCGGGTGGCCGCCGTAGCTGTGATTCTGGCGGCTCTGTACGCCCTTTTCGAAGCTGCCCTGGTATTGCGCGGCGTTACCGCTGCCGACGTGGCCACTACCTTGAAAGCAACGGGAGCCACCTTTCTGCGCGTGATGTGTTCGCTGGCGATCGCTGCGCTTTGGACCATTCCGGCGGGCGTCGCCATCGGCTTCAATCCCCGGCTGGCACGGATCGCGCAGCCGGTCGCGCAGGTAGTGGCGTCCATTCCGGCGACTGCTCTGTTTCCGGTAGTGCTGCTGGCGCTGGTCCGGATCGGCGGTGGACTCAGCGTCGCCGCCATCGCCTTAATGCTCCTCGGAACCATGTGGTACATCCTGTTCAATGTGATCGCCGGAGCAATCGCCATCCCCACTGAACTACGCGAAGCGGCTGCCGTTTTTCGTTTCCGCAATCTGCAGCAATGGCGGACGCTCGTTCTACCCGGTATCTTCCCCTACCTCGTCACCGGTTTGATCACCGCTTCCGGCGGCGCGTGGAATGCCAGCATCCTGGCAGAATATTTCCACTTTCAGGGAAAGACCCTTACTACTCTGGGACTCGGCGCGCAGATCAGCTCGGCCACCGACTCCGGAAATTTCCACCTGCTCCTGGTTTCGACATTGGTAATGGCGCTGATGGTGGTCTCGATCAACCGGCTGGTGTGGCGGCCGATGTATCGTCTGGCCGAGACGCGATTCCGCCTCGAAACGTAACTGCCTTCCGTGGGGCAGACCGTCGTCTTTTGCGGTCTGCCATGGCGTGCGAAGCGCGCCTATGCGGCGCTGACAGCCGACGGAAACCGATCGTCTGCCCCACAGAGTTAAACTGCCTCTTGCATGGCGCACTACACTACGGTGCAACGGCCTACGCGGGCACGCCGTACGCTCTGGCTTCTGCCGAATCTGAGAATCAGTTATCGTTTGCGTTGGTTGGACGCAGTGGCCGCCATCTTTAACTGATTGTTGACTTGCTCCAGAAGCTCTTTGGCTTTCTGAGCGTGCCCTTGCAGGTCCCATTCGTTAGCTTCTTGCGCCATGACAATTCGTTCATAGGCTTGCTGGCTGAGGCGCTGGGCGGCTGCCAGATTCGGATGGCGCTTACCGGAAATGTTCTCTTTGGGAAGTTGCGCCACGGCAACGCCTCCGAGAACGAGCAGAGAACCGAGAACAGCAGGGATCAATCGGGTTTTAATCATGCGCGTTATTTTAGGGCCACTCGCTGCGGTGCGCAATGGAAAAAGGAAAAATGTGAAAACGGGCGGTACTACGCCATTTCGCAGTGACGAACGTCAGTTCTTCGCGCCAGCCTGCGAACCGGCCTTCGCCGCCTCAGCCACCAGCAACTGACGAATTAATGCGGCCGTGCCTTCTCGTACGATGGGAGGGCCGCCGGCGCGGCCGCGCAATCCGACCCCCATCGCCATATCGGCGGGAGTGCGCCCCTGACTGTCCTTCACGTCCAGGCGCGCGCCGTGCTCGGCCAGAAATCGCACGATTCCATCGGAAGCTTGCGCCGCGAAGTGCATCGCCGTTTGGCCCTTGTCGTTCACCGCGTTGACGTCGACGCCGCGGGCCACCAACACCTGGACGGCTTCGAGTAGCGCGCCCTCGGTGGCATAGTCCTTGGCAAAAACGCCCAGGCCCCGGCCCAGGCCCGCCGCCAGCATCAGTGCCGTGGTGCCGTTTTTCTGAACCATCGATGGATTGGCGCCATGGTCCAGCAGCAATCGCATCGCCGGCGCATCGCCGTTCTTCGCGGCGCGCATCAACGGTGTGGTGCCCTCGGCCAGAGTCCCTTCGCCCGGTGTATGAGCGCGCTGCAGAGTCGGCGATTTGAGTTGGGCGTTGGGATTGGCTCCGTGGGCGAGCAGCACTTGCATCAGATCGAGCGCGCTGATCTTGCTGGTGGATGGCCGGCCCGGACGGCCGTACACTTCACCCAGCGTGTTCATATCGGCGGCCGCATATAACGCCGCCATGCCGGTTGTGTCGGCGATGTTCGGATCCGCTCCGTGCTCCGCCAGCAGCGCCGCTGTATCGTAATGCCCGTTGATGATCGCCAGCACCAGCGCGGTGGTGCCATCGGGGTCGGTAGTGTTCAGCTCGGCATGCGCCTCGACCAGAACGCGCGCCGCATCCCGCGAACCTTGCCTCGCGGCGAACATCAGTGGCGTCCAACTCCCGTGTGGCAGAATGGTGAGCACGCCTTCGAGGCCGAACCGGTCCTGGGAAGTAGGCAGCGCATTCGAACGCGTGTTGATCTCCGCGCCGTGATCGATCAACGCTTTGGCAGCTTCTGCGTGGTTCTCCGACACCGCCAGCATGAGCGCCGTTTCGCCAAACGTGCTTTCCCGCGCGTTCACCTGCGCGCCATGCGACAAGAGAATCTTCACCGCTTCCGGATTCCCCGTGCGCGCCGCCGTCATGAGTATGGTCTGGCCGCCCGGAAGCTTGGTATTGGGATCGGCGCCGGCCTTCAGCAACGCATCGATCATCACCGCATCGCGGTTGGTCGCCGCCAGCGAGAGAGGCGTAACGCCATTCCGGTTGCGCGCCTGGACGTTCGCGCCCGCACGAATCAGGAGCTGCGCAGTTTCCAAATCGTCCCCGCGGACCGCCCACGCAAGCGGTGTGGTGCCATCCGGATCGGCGGCGTTCACATCCGCGTAACTCTTCAAAAGCGCCCGCACCGCCGGGCGATCGCCAGCCTTCGCGGCATCCGATAGCGAGGCGGCGTGGGCGACACTGGCGAAGCATATGGCCAAGGCGACGGCGATTATTGAAGGGTTTCCGTAGGGCGGACGATCGGTTTCCGTCGTCTGCCGGTGCCGCAAAGCGGCAAACCACAAACGACGATGGTCTGCCCCACAGCTGCGTTTCCGTTCACGCAAACACATCGATCTTATCCGTAGCGTCCCCAAACCGCTCCATGGGCTTGCCGAATCTCTCCGCCACGTTCATCCACAGGCTGCCCACTGCTGTGCGCGCCGGTATCTGGACGTGCCGGTGTCCCTTGCCCACGCCGCCGCCAACCATCACCAGCGGCAGCGGATCGGAGGCGTGCACGTTCGAATCGGCCATGCCTGCGCCATAGATGATCAGCGAATGATCCAGCAATGTCCCATCGCCATCCTCGGTTGCGCGCAGCTTCGCCAGGAACTTGGCGTACATCTGCATGTAGTACGTGTTGATCTTCACGCACTGCGCCATCTTTTCCGGATTGTTCTGGTGGTGCGACACCGAGTGGTGCTGCTCGGTGACTCCGATCTGGGGATAGGTCCGCTGGCTCAGCTCGCGCGACATCATGAACGTGAACACGCGCGTCACGTCGGTTTGGTATGCCGCGGCCAGCAGCTCGAACATCAGGCCGACGTGCTCTTCAAACGAATCCGGCACGCCGATCGGCGCATCGGGCGTGGCCGTCTCTAGTCCGCTGCGCGCCTCCGT
>DATJAK010000322.1:0-7417 GCA_035516375.1 Bryobacteraceae bacterium | reverse complement strand
GGTATTCTGGCGGTACGTGAGCCTGTTCGACACTACGGCGCCCCACGAAGACGGCAAGCGCCCACTTGCGGAGCGCATGCGGCCGGAACGGCTGGAGGATTTCGTCGGCCAGGAGCACATCCTCGGTCCGGGCAAGCCTCTGCGGCGGCAGATCGAGCGCGACGAACTGACCTCCATCATTCTCTGGGGACCGCCGGGGGTGGGCAAGACGACGCTGGCCCGGCTCATCGCACGCATCACCAAGTGCGAGTTCATCCCCTTCAGCGCCGTGCTCAGCGGCATCAAGGAGATCAAAGCGGTGATGGTCGATGCAGAGCGGTTGCGCCGGATGGGCCGCCGCACCATCTTGTTCATCGACGAAATCCATCGCTTCAACAAAGCACAGCAGGATGCCTTTCTGCCGTACGTAGAGCGCGGCGACATCATCTTAATCGGCGCCACCACGGAGAACCCGTCATTCGAAGTGATCTCGGCGCTGCTCTCGCGGTCCAGAGTGTATGCGCTGCGCGGTCTGACCGTGCCGGAGATCGTCACGTTGCTACGGCGCGCGCTGCCGGCAGTGGGATTGGAAGCGCCCGACGAGTTGTTGGAACAGATTGCCATCTATGCCAACGGAGATGCGCGCCAGGCGTACAACACCTTGGAGGCGGCGGGGGCGGCTTCGGCTTCCGGAGTGCTGTCAGAGCAGGCGGTGCAGGACGCCATGCAGCGCAAGGTGCTGCTGTACGACAAGGGCGGCGAAGAGCACTACAACCTGATCTCCGCGCTGCACAAGTCCGTGCGATCGAGCGACGTGGATGCTTCGTTGTACTGGCTGACCCGTATGCTGGAGGCAGGTGAGGACCGTTTGTATATCGCGCGCCGCTTGATTCGTATGGCGATTGAAGACATCAGCCTGGCCGATCCTCGGGCTTTGGAGCAGGCTGTTGCCGCGATGCAGGCGGTGCATTTTCTCGGCATCCCGGAGGGCGACCTGGCGCTGGCCCAGGCGGCGATCTACCTGTGCGTTGCGCCGAAATCGGATGCAGCGTATCGGGCTATGGGCGCCATCCACGAGGATGTGGAGAAGACGATTGCCGAGCCCGTACCCATGCATTTGCGGAACGCGCCGACGCGCGACATGAAGGCGTGGGGTTATGGCGAGGGTTACCAGCACGCGCACAAGTTCGAGAACGCCATTCCGGATATGGAGTGTCTGCCGCCTTCGCTCGCCGGGCGGCAATACTACTTCCCCACCGACCGCGGGCTGGAGAAGCGGATCGCGGAACGGTTGGAAGAGATCCGGAAGCTGAAGACGAAAAGCTAATTGCCAACCTGTGGGACAGGCGATCGTTTTATGTCGTCTGTCGGGCTCGCAGACCGCTTAAAGGCGACGGTCTGCGCCACTTATCGCTCTCGAATAGATCATCTTCGGAACAATTTTGCTAACAAAATCTTATCCATGGCGTATATGAAGGTATCGACCGGTAGAACATCTATGGGAGTATACTGAACCACATGCCCAAGCGCGAATCTCCCCTGCAGACCGAAATGCTCCAGGGAACATTGGATATGTTGATCTTGCAGACACTGGTTCTTGGTCCGGCGCACGGCCACACCATCGCCCATGCCATCGAACGAGGCTCGGAGGACGTCCTGCAGATTGAACACGGGTCTCTGTACCCTGCTCTGCATCGCTTGGAGGATCGCGGCTGGATCGCCTCCTTCTGGGGCACGTCGGAGAACAATCGTAAGGCCAGGTACTACCGGTTGACGCCAGCGGGACGGAAGCAGTTGACGGCACAGACCACGCGGTGGGAACAGATGGTCCGGGCCATCGGCCGCATACTGAAGCCGGCCGCGGAGTAGCGCGATGGGATGGGGACGTTTTTTTCGACGGGCGCACTGGGATCGGGAACGGCTCCAAGAGATCGAGTCGTACGTTCAGATCGAAACCGACGAAAACGTTGCCCGCGGAATGCCCGTTGCGGAGGCGCAAGCGGCGGCTCGGCGGAAGCTTGGGAATAGAACCCTGGTGCGCGAGGAGATTTACCAGATGAATACCATCACCCTGCTCGATGAATTGGCCCGCGGCGCCCGCCAGGCGCTGCGGACTTTGCGCCACCATCCTACCTTCACGATCGTCGCGCTCCTGACGCTGGCCATCGGAATCGGCGCGAACACAGCGGTGTTCAGCGTGGTGGATAACGTGCTTCTGAAACCGCTGCGCTATCCCAAGGCGGAGGAGTTGGTGGCGTTGCGGCAGGTAGCCCCCGGCGCCGCGGGATTGGCGAGTTTCGTTGACGGGCTCCGCTTGTCTCCGTCGATGTATTTCACCTATGCGGAGCAAAATCGGTCGTTCCAATCCCTGGGCGTTTGGTTTCCGGCTGCGGCAAATGTCACCGGGCTGGCCGAGCCGGAAGAGGTGCGGACCGTCCTGATCAGTGACGGGGTGCTTCAGACGCTCGGTGTTCCACCGGCGGCCGGGCGCTGGCTGATGGCAGCCGATCAGGTCCCGCAAGGCCGGGAAGGCGACGGATTCCTGGGGACCTCCAGCACCGTGATGCTCAGTTACGGATATTGGCGGCGGCGGTTCGGCGGAAATCGATTGGCGATCGGGCGCTATATCAACGTGCAGTCACACCCGCGCCAAATCGTCGGCGTGATGCCCCGCGGATTCAAATTGGTCAATACGGATTTCGACCTGCTCGTGCCGCTCGCCTTCGATCGCGGCAGAGTGATCCTCGCCGGTTTCGGCTTTCACGGGATAGCGCGCTTGAAACCGGGAGTCACGATTCCGAAAGCGAATGCCGACATCGCGCGCATGCTCCCGATCTGGATGAACTCTTGGACCAACGGACCCGGCTCAAACGGCAAGATTTATGAGACCTGGCGAATCACCGCCGTGATTCGTCCGCTCAAACAAGAGGTGGTCGGCAATGTCAGCGACGTCCTTTGGGTGGTGATGGGGACCATCGGGCTGGTGATGCTGATCGCCTGCGCGAACGTGACGAATCTGTTGCTGGTGCGGGCCGAGGTGCGGCAACAGGAGTTGGCTCTCAGAGCCGCGCTCGGCGCGGGGAGGGGACGCATCATGGGGAGCCTCCTTGTCGAAAGTGTGATGATGGGCGTGATCGGAGGCGTGCTGGGAGTTGGCGTGGCTTACGGGGCTCTGCGCCTGCTACTAGCAATTGGCCCCGCCAATCTGCCGCGCTTAACCGAAATCTCCATCGATCCTATAACGCTGGTGTTCGCTCTGATGGTTTCGCTGCTCTCAGGATTCCTTCTTGGCTTGATCCCAGCACTAAAATACGCGGGGTCGCGGATTATTTTCGCGCTCCGTAGCGCTGGGCGTACGGCGAGCGTGAGCCGCGAACACCATCGCGCCCGCAATGTGCTGGTGGTAGCTCAGGTGGCCATGGCCCTGGTGCTGTTGGTCAGTGCCGGGCTGATGATCCGTACGTTCCAGGCATTGCGAACCGTCAGCCCGGGATTCACGCATGCGGAGAGTCTCCAGACCATGCGAATCGCCATTCCAGATTTGCTGATCACGGAGCCCGAGCGAGTCACCCGCATCCAGAACGCGATCGTCGAAAAATTGGCGGCCATTCCAGGTGTGACTGCCGTTTCGTTCGCGAGCGAGATGCCGATGGAAGGTGCAGAACCCGACTGGGACGGGATCTATGCGAAGGATAGAACTTATCCGGACCGTGAAATCCCGCCGTTGCGATTTTTCAAGAGCGTTTCTCCCGGTTTCTTCCACACGGCCGGCACACGCTTGATCGCGGGGCGCGAGCTCACCTGGACCGATGTCTATGGCTTACGACCGAGTGCGATGGTTTCGGAGAATCTTGCGCGCGAACTGTGGGGCTCTCCATCCGCCGCGATTGGCAAGCAGATCAGCCAATTTGGCCCGCCGTGGAGCGAAGTGATCGCCGTCATCGAGGACGTTCATGAAACTGGAGTCCAGGAAAAACCTCCCGCTATCGTTTATTGGCCAACGATGAGGAAGTCCCCCTTTGGAGCCCGTTCGCTGGGCGTTGAACGCGCCGTGACCTTCGCGATCCGCAGCGATCGCGCGGGCACCGAGAGCTTCCTCAACCAAGTGCGGCAAGCCGTCTGGTCGGTGAATGCCAGCCTTCCCGTCGCTGCCGTGCGAACCATGCAAGAGATCTATGATCAATCCCTGGCGCGAACGTCCTTCACGCTGGTGATGCTGGGAATCGCGGGCGGGATGGCGCTACTGCTCGGGATCATCGGCATCTACGGCGTGATCGCTTACGCCGTTTCGCAGCGGCGCCGTGAAATCGGAATTCGTGTCGCCCTGGGAGCACAGCAGGGCGAGCTGAAGCGCATGTTCGTGCAGTATGCGCTGGGACTGGCGGGAATTGGCGTGGCGATCGGGCTTATGGGAGCGGTCGGGTTGACACAGCTCATGAAGTCGCTGCTGTACGGAATTACTCCGCTCGACCCGCTTACCTACATCGCAGTACCGATGGTTTTGTTGGCCGCGGCCGGGCTTGCCAGTTACCTGCCCGCGCGCCGCGCGGCGGTTGTGGACCCCGCGGAAACCCTCCGCGCCGAGTAAGGCCGCGAGTTTTCGCTTGGTACATTCGATGTATGACACCCACTTCCGACGTTCGCTATCCAGTCGGCCGCTTCAGCTTCGGTGATCCCTGTCGATCGGAAGACCGTCCGTTGTTTCTCGCACAACTGGCCGAGGCGCCCGCGAAGCTGCGGGCTGCCGTAGCCGGGCTGTCCGATAGCCAGCTCGATACGCCATACCGGCCAAGCGGCTGGACCGTGCGCCAGGTGGTTCATCACCTCGCCGACGCGCAGGTCAATTGGTACATTCGCCCGAAGCTGGCTGTGACGGAAGATTTACCTATCACCAAAACCTACGCGGAACAGCTCTGGGCAGAGCTTGCCGATGCCCGCACCTGTCCGGTCGAGCCTTCGCTTCAGATGTTCGAAGGCGTCACGGTCCGCTGGTGCCGATTCTTCGATTCGCTTACGCCCGAGCAATGGTTGCGGACATTTAACAATGCGGAGTGGGGCCCGCTGACTGTGGAAGACACGCTGCGAGGCATGGCCTGGCACACGCGCCACCACACCGCTCACATCACCGAGCTGCGCAAGCGGATGGGCTGGTGAACGGAATCAGGAGCCGCGGGCCGTTTATCTCGACGTACAGTCCGTTGGATTCCACTTCGCCGCGTCAGCCTGCTTCTTGAAATGCGTGCTGGTGACGAAGGGCTGCTGCAGGTATTGAGGATCGTCGACGATGGTGGTAACGATCAGCCACGAATCGCCGTTGTCTTCATTGGTGCGGGTGTAATACTCGGTGAGCACCGTGTTGCCGCTGTACGGCACGCCGTTCTTACGCAGGTAGCCCGGCCTGAGGTGGGTGGTCACTACTTTCAGCGAACCGGCTTTGGGCGCGGGTGCGCCACGGCCTCTACCCCCGGCCATCTGCCACTCGGCTGCGGAATAGCCTTGCCATCCCTGTTCTCCCGTCGGAGCCGGGGCGCCACCGAAGTGGAACAGACGCGTCTGCTTGCCCGCGTCGGTTTCGATCTTGAGAGTGTTATCGTCCTGCCAGGTGATGTGCAATCGGCCCGGCACTCGCATCAAACCGGCCGCGCCGTAGGATTTGCACTGCAGCCCGGCGGCTTCGTCTTTGGCCGGGTCCCAGGTATCGGCCATCTTTCGGCCTTCCGGATTGAGGGGCACGCTGGCGTAGTCGCCCTTCCGGGGAGTGATCATGCGGAAGCGCCAGTCTTCCGTCACGATCGAGACCCAGTAGCCGGTGAGGTCCTCCGGAGCAGCCTCCTTGGCTGCAGCGGGAGGCGCAGGGCCGCGGCCAGGTTGGGCGGAAATAGGCGCAGCCACGGCGAGCGCAATTGCCGCCGTGGCCACGGCTAGAAATCGGTTGTACATGGGTCTCCCTTCGGCGCGCGACGGCGCCTCAAACGGAGTATTCTATTCGAACGAGCCGCCCCACTTCCACCCATCGGATGGGCGTGTGATGTTCACCATGCGCAGCCGGTGGTCGGCAGGGTTGCGGCCGGGATTCCCGACCACGATCACATCATCGCCCGGCTTCAGCGTTTCGCGCGTCACGCCCTGGCGGCCCAACTGGCCACCGGCGCCCCACTCGACGGCCCAGGTCTGCATTTCTCCCTTATCGTCTGGGGCTTCCACGTGCACGAACGAGTGCGGGTTGCGATACAGGAACTGCACCAGTTTCCCGTGGATGGTGATCTTCTGGTCTTCGAAGTACGTGGCTGCGAAGGAGTGATGGGCGAACGCCCGTACGCCGAGGATGGATACCGCGGCGGCCAGTAGCACGAACAACTTGGTCTTCATAGTGATCTCTCCTGAGAGTATACCCGACTGTCTGGACGGAGGCGCATCGCCACTGCAGTAGCCGGCATCGCTGTGCGGCTGGCAGGCTGGGCTCGACGGAGGCTCGCCATAGTGTGGAGCATATCGGCAGACCCAAACCCACCGATATGCGGTCAAACAGAAACGGTCGTTTTAGTTTAACAAAGGTGTCAACCCGCGATCACCAGCCCTTTCGGGGCATTAGTCAGACCCGTTCCGGGGCGCCAAGGCGGCCCATGGCGACGCCCCGCTCGGTGTATGTTTGTAGCTTGGAAACGAACATTTGGTACTGTCCGGATACCGGTGAGACGCTGGAAGTCGCACATAGAAGACCCTTCCTCCCCTACTCGTATTCCGCGGATGGCCATCGCCTGATTCGGCTGGGCGAGCCGACTTTGTCCAGCGACATGGCTTTCTTGTTTGGAGCCTTCGTGGGCATCTTCGCCACCGCGGCTTTGTTGTACGCGGCCGGCTACCTCCTGATTCACGGCAAGAACCTGTTCCTTTTTGCGGTTGGATCTTTGTTGTTTGTGATCGGCCTCCTGGGGCCCCTCTATTACGGATTGGCGGAGATCCTTCTCGGCAGGAAATGCACTAAGCGGAATCAGGAGAGAGTGCCGGGGGCATTGCCGCCCCTGCCGTATCGGCTGGGGTGGGTAATGGCGGCTGAGGGCACGGGAATTCTCACCGGGGCACTGGTGGTGATCGCCGTAGTGGTGTTTCTGCTCTCCTCAGGAACGGCGTCGTATCTGTACTGAAGCCCGAGGTCCCCCAAAAAGAGAATGGTTCCAAGTGACCTGATTCCCAGCCTCGCTCTCCGCCGGCATGCACGGCACTGAGCTCTGTGTTCTGGAGTGCTGTGCGCTTTTGCCTCTCTGCTCCACTCGTGGCGTTTTCTTTCCCCGCCACTAGCTTCAATGCTTCCTGGCGCGCCGCTTGCTCTCTCCAAAACAGGACCGGTCGCTCGTAACGGCCTTTCGCTCCCCTACAACGGTTCCGGCTTTCACCGGCTCCATTCCAGGATCGATGTTCCTGGCCTGCTCCTTCGCGT
>DATJAK010000321.1:0-20345 GCA_035516375.1 Bryobacteraceae bacterium | reverse complement strand
ACGCGAAGGAGCAGGCCAGGAACATCGATCCTGGAATGGAGCCGGTGAAAGCCGGAACCGTTGTAGGGGAGCGAAAGGCCGTTACGAGCGACCGGTCCTGTTTTGGAGAGAGCAAGCGGCGCGCCAGGAAGCATTGAAGCTGGTGGCGGGGAAAGAAAACGCCACGAGTGGAGCAGAGAGGCAAAAGCGCACAGCGCTCCAGAACACAGAGCTCAGTGCCGTGCATGCCGGCGGAGAGCGAAGCTGGAAATCAGGTCACTTGGAACCATTGTCTTTTTGGGGGGCGTCCGCTTAGATTACCAGGCTGCGGAAAAAGCGCACCAAGCCTCCGCCCCCAGGGTCGCGGCTCGGTAACTGCCTTCAGCAGCCTGCTAGGTTCGTGCCGGCACGGAACGGCGCTGCTCCGCTACATAGCGCTCCACAAACCCCTCAAAAGCTTTCTCGAGCGCATTACACACGCGGTCCGGCCCCTTCACCGATTTGGTTTCGATCCGGCTAACCGGCAATAGATTGCGCGTCGTGGAGGTGATGAACACCTCATCGGCGCTTTCGAGATCGGCCGGCAGCAAGGTCTTCTCGCTGATCCCGATTCCGGGAACCCGGACCTCGCTCAACAGGACTTCCCGCGTGATGCCCGGCAGGCAGCCGGAGCTCACGGGTGGCGTCCAAACCTGGTTGCCCTTCGCCACGAAGATGTTGGCAGAAGTACACTCCGACACCTCGCCCCGTTCGTTGAGCAGGATCACTTCATCGAAGCCGCGCGCCTGGGCCGATTCGAGCCACGTCAGATTCATCGCCCAGGAAATGATTTTGGTGCCGGCGAACTCGCAGGCCGCATGGCGTGCGTCCTTCACGTAGGACAGCTTCACCGACGCCCCCCACCGTTTGGTATCCGCGGTGAGCGCAATTAGATCGCTCGGCCGTCCAGTCGAAGGGCCCTCCCACATACCTCCGCCATTACGCACGATCACCATCCGAAGCGTCGAATGGTGAGCCTGGTTGGCTTCGATCAGCTTAAGCAGTTGGCCTCGCACCGATTCGGCATCGCCCGGCAGCGCGATATGGAAAGCCGCAGCGTCGCGGGTAATCCGCGTCCAGTGACGTTCGAAAGCGAAAGGGACGCCGTCGATCACACGGATCGTCGAGAAGACACCCCAGCCGGAAAGCAGACCGACTTGTCCGGCGGATAACACCTGCGCGGAGGCTTCCCGGATGCCGTCGTTGTGAACGATATAACGGTGGAGCACGAAGCCATTCTACCGCGCGGCTCCGTTTGGCTGGCCTCGCGAATCGCTTAGGATGGAAAGGAATGTCTTACGACGTAGTCATTGCGGGAGCCGGTATCATCGGCAGCTCCATCGCCTGGCGGCTGGCGCAGGGCGGTTTGCACGTAGCGCTGTTCGACGCCGGCAGGATGGGGAACGAGGCCAGCTCGGCCGGAGCCGGGATGCTGGCGCCCGGCGGTGAAATCGAGGGGCGGTCGCCTTGGAACGACTTCGCGCTCGAAAGCCTGCGGCTCTACCCCGATTTTGTCGCCGAGCTCCATTCCGATTCCGGATGTGCCATCGATTTCCAGGTGCTCGGGGCCGTCGAATTGGCGCTTTACGAAGACCAGTGGAGGGCGCTCGAGGCGCGGGCCCGGGTGCAGGCGTCGCTCGGAATTCCTTCGATTCCGATGTCCCCGAACGATCTCAAAAAGCAGGTTGCGCTGGGGCTACGGGAAGCGGCGGGCGCGCTTTTCTACCCAAAGGATGCGCACGTCGATCCTCGCCAGGTGATGTACGCCCTGCGATCCGCCTGCCTTAAGCGTGAGGTAGCCATTCTGGAAGGCGTTCGCGTCAAGGAGATGCGGCCCAAGCGGAATTCTGTCGAGGTCTTGACCGATCAGGGGGTGATCGAGTCGGCTGCCGCGGTTCTGGCGGCGGGCGCCTGGTCGAGCGAGATCACAGTGGCCGGCCAGTCGCTACCGCGCGCTTACCCGGTCCGCGGCCATTTGATCGGGTTTCGTCTCGAACCTGGTTCAGTCGGCTCCATCGTCCGGCAGGGGCAGACGTACCTGCTGCAGCGCACGAATGGCTTCACCATAGCCGGTTCCTCTGCGGAGCACGCCGGATTTAACCGGTCCGTGGATATGGTCACCGCCGGCCAGATCCATGCCCGCGCCGCTGAGCTCCTACCGGCCTTGGGGATGTTGATGCCGGAGGAGCGCTGGGTAGGATTTCGCCCGGCTGTGGAGGGCGACACCCCTGCAGTAGGCCGCGCCGGCTCGCTGCCGCTCTGGCTCGCTTATGGCCACTATCGGAACGGCATCCTGCTGGCTCCTGCCACCGCCGAACGAGTGGCCCGCGAGATCATATCCAGCTCGGGAAAGAGTTCGTCCTGGCTTGGCGGCATGCGCTGATCAGTTCGGGTAGCCGTTGCCGCCGCTCCACCAACTGGGTCAGCATCCGCTCCAGCTCGTCTTCTTCATCCGCAATCCAAGCGGCGGGAATGCGCTTCCACGCCCGGTCTATCACCTCCTCGGGAAAATTCATGACCTGCTCGAGCCACGGCTGAAAGTCGTCCAGCGACCGCACCGATTGATAAACGATGGGCCGCGCATACAGGCCCTGCACGGCGCTCTCGGGAAAGTCCCAGTGAGGACCATTGAACGTGTAACCGTGATCGATCATCCGCGCGATGAATCCCGGCCTCAAAACGTGCTCGTTGCCGGCCAGGGCCGCTCCCTGGCGCACCAGCGCGCGGTAAAACACGGATTGCCGGCCATCGGCATTAGCGGCCCACTTGTCGAAGACCAGGATGGCCCGGAAATCATCCAGGTTCAGGACCTTTTCGAGCAAACTATCGGGAAGAAAATCGTAGAGTGCGAGCCTTCCGGGATCTCCGGGATAGCGTGAGCCGAAATGCCAGCCGGGTTCCACGTCTGTTCGGCGCGTGCCGATGCTGATGTGGATCTCCGGGTTTGCGGCCAGAAATTGAGGCGTCACCTCGATGACCGCGCTCTCCGGCGTGGCGATTTTCAGGTATTCGAGAAATGTCGCTGAAAGCAGCTCGTTGACCAGGACGCGGTGATGCTGCGGATTATTCCGGAACTTGACGACGTACCAATTGCCATCGTCCGCCTCCAGCAGGTGTGCCTGGGCGCCTCCTCGCATTTTTCGCACGTGCCGGACGGCGGTGAGCGGCATGGAAAGACGCGGCGGCAGGACTGGGCCAATCGGTAGGGCCGCGATACACTAGAGTTTTATCACACGGAGGAAGCAACGACTCATGGCAGAACCAGGTCCCCCCACTGAAACCGCCGTAGAAACCGCTCCCGCCACCGGGCCGGCGCGAAGCTCGGACGAAGTCGCCCTGGAACTGATGAAGTTCATCGCGGTTTCGACCGGTTACGGCCGGGCAACGTATTCCTCGACTGGATTCTCGGGCAAGCCGGTCGTGCGTTCGTCGGAAGAACAGGTCGACGCACTTCTGGAGCTGTTCGAGCGTTGCCGGCGTGCGGTTAAAAAGGACTCCTGAGGGGACGATGATCGGGAACCAGGGGCAGGCCACGATTCCCGTGACCCACCCGGAGTTCCAGCGAAACTTCGCAACGCTATTTTAGCGGCGCTTTCCGCCCTTCTTGGCAGCCTTTTTACCGGTCTTCTTGGCGGGAGCTTTTTTCGCGGCCTTCTTAGCCGGGGCTTTCTTGGCAGCCTTTTTGGCGGCTTTCTTGGCAGGAGATCGCTTCGCCGCTTTCTTGGCTGGCACCTTCTTGGCGGCCTTCTTAGCTGGTGCCTTCTTGGCGGCTTTCTTGGCAGGGGCTTTCTTCGCTGCTTTTTTGGCAGGAGCTTTCTTCGCCGCTGCTTTCTTAGCCGGAGCCTTCTTTGCGGCCGCCGCCTTCTTCACCGGCTTTTTAGGAGGAACAGCTACCACTTCCTCTACGGTCTCAATCACGGCCGAGAAGGCAGGTGTCGGCTCGACTATGGGAGGCGGAGCGATGGATTCGATTTCTTCGTCGTCGTCATCCTCGTCCTCGTCGAATTCGTCGAGCTTCGCGTCGAGTTCCGAGTGTTCTTCGTCTTCGTAGTCGTGAAAGTCTTCCATCTCGTCATCCTCAGCAGCACATTGTGGGCTATCAGTCATTAGACCAGCCTCCAGTAGTCACCTTCAATCACCCATAGAATACCCCTTTTTCCGAGGGAGGCAATAGAAAAAAACGGATTGGCCGAAAATTGTGTGTGGCCTACCGCGAAGCGGTACGGGTGAGAATCGCCGGTCCCTGATGAGCGGTTCGCACGGGCGCAGGACGCTTACTTTTGCCGGTTGTGGAAGCACGCCGCACACTGGAACCGCGATGCGTTGCAGAACGCGCCACTGCCGTATGCCGGGCGGGCGGGTCTGCGCGAACAACTGCAGGGATAATCAACCGGTCGCCTTCCACGGCATCGGCCTTGTCCAATTTGTTGGCCGACATGATCACAGCTGCCGTCATTCCGTATTGTTTCCCGATCGAGGCCAGTGTTTCACCGGTAGCAACCCGATGCATGCGCCAGGCGGTGCGATGTTCGGGGGGAACCAACTGAAGCGTCGCCATCAGTTGGTTGCCGGCGCCTTTCGGCACATGTACGGCAAATCCCTCGGGGGCAACATTTCTTAAGACCGCCGGATTGAGCGCCAGCAATTCGGAAACGGGGGTCTCGGTCAGATCTGCAATCAAAGACAGGCTGGTCGGGGCCGTGATTTCTACGGTGTCGTACTCCGCCGGCGGATTCATGGAAACGCCTGTTAACCCATATTCGGCGGCGTTCTTTTCCATGATGGTCATGGCCAGGATGATGGGCACGTAGTTGGTGGTTTCGATCGGCAATTCGCCACGGTTTCGCAGTTCCCAGAAATCCGCGTATCCGGTTCGTTCCACGGCGCGCTCCACGACTCCCGGGCCGCAGTTGTAAGCCGCGATCGCCAGATACCAGTCGCCGAATTCGTTGTACAGATCGTGCAGATGGTGCGCAGCAGCGCGCGTAGCCTTCTCCGGATCCATCCGGTCGTCGGTGTAGTGGGTCTGCAGTAATCCGTACTGCTGGCCGCGCCAGGCCAGAAATTGCCACATCCCACCCGCAGCCTTGCGGGAGACTGCACGGGGGATGAATCCCGACTCCGCCTGGGCCAAGTGGATCAGCTCCTGGGGGACTCCTTCTTCATCAAGGATGCGCTGGATCATGGGACGGTAGCGGCCAGATCGCTCCATTCCGGCTTCCAGGGTTTTCCGTCCGCGCCCTTCGAAAAAATGAATGTAGCCGAGAACCGGGTCGGTCACCATCAGGGGCAACTGCGACACCGTGGCAGCAACCTGGTCTCGAACTCTGTCCTTCAGCCGCGGGTCGACCGGGAAAGTCATGTTCAGGATGTCTTCGAGCGGCGCCTTCTCGAATCCCGCCTCTTCGACGTTGGCCGAAGCTCCCAATCCCACCAGATCGAACCGATGTATGGAATCTATCATTTCTTCCAGGCGCTTCTCATAATCCTGCCGATCTGCCGGATTCTGTTCGGACGCTTCGAGCATCCAATCGATAGCGTGATCGAACTCAAGCCGGGCGTTGACCACATCGTTGGCCTGGTAGAGCTTCTTGCCGCGCTGGAACGCCTGGTCGGCCCGTTGAATCAGGGCGTCGCCGCGCGAACGGCGGGGCGGAACGAGTGCTGAGGTGGCGAGGAAGGGGAGGTCTTGCAGGTAAACATTGGGCAAGAGCGCCGGTGGATCGGCGATTTCGACGGCGGCCGCTGCGGTACGAGGCGCGGGCGGCAAGAAGGACATCTGGAACTTGGAAGGCTGGGGAACGCCGCAAGAGATGCTGGAGAGAAGACCGGCCAGAATGGAAAAATAGAATAACGCCTTCGTTCGATTGTCCATTACACTCTCGAACTACAGAAAATAAACCACTTAACTAACGGGGCGGCACCCGTTTTCGATCCTCTAGAGTACTATAGGACCAGAGCGGATGCAACAACTCCTGTTGCAATCCGTACCTTCCCCCTACCTGCGCTGCTACCTAGATCACGATTCCTCTTCTTCTTCCTCTCCAGCCTTAGCGGCCTTAGCTGCCGCTATGATCTTATCGGCTTGAAGTTGCGGGACATAATCGTAGTGGTCGAACTCCATGGTGAAAGAGGCCCGACCCTGGGTCATAGCCGTGAGGTCGCTTTGGTAATTCAGCATCTCCGCCATAGGGACCTGCGCCCGTATGAACTGGGTGCTTCCCTTAGTCTCCATCCCGGAGATCCGCCCGCGCCGTCCGTTAAGGTCTCCCATCAGGTCGCCTGCGTATTCCACCGGAGCCTGGATCTCGACATTCATCACCGGCTCGAGTAGAGCCGGCTTGGCTTGTTCCATGGCAGCCTTAAACGCTTTCCGGGCCGCCAGCTTGAACGCCAATTCCGACGAATCCACGTCATGGTAGGACCCGTCGTAGACCGTCACCTTGAAATCCACCATGGGATAGCCGGCCAAAAAACCCTTCTCGGCGGCCTCGACGATGCCCTTTTCCACGGCGGGTATAAAGTTGCGCGGTATCGCTCCACCGAAGATTTCGTTGGCGAACTCGAATTTTGCGCCGCGCGGCAGCGGGTCCATCTTGATCCAGCAGTCGCCGAATTGTCCGTGTCCGCCGGTCTGCTTTTTGTGCCGCCCCTGCACATCGGCGTGCCCGCGGATGGTTTCCCGATACGGGATTTTCGGCGCTTTGAGGGTGACATCCACGCCGTAACGCTTCTTCAAGCGGGCCACCACAATTTCCACGTGCTGCTGCCCCGCTCCCGCGAGCAGGAACTCACGCGTCTGCGCATCGCGATAAAAGCGCAGCGACTGATCCTCTTCCAAAATGCGGTGAACCGCCTGGCCCATCCGGTCCTCATCGTTTCGTGACTTGGCTTCAATCGCAAATGCGATGGAGGGTTCCGGCAGCTTTACCGGCAGATAAGCGATATTCAACCCCTTCTCGGCCAGCGTGTCCCCGGTCAAGGTCTCTTTCAATTTGGCTACGGCGCCGATGTCACCGGCGTGCAGATCCGTCACCGGTTGCAGAGTCTTGCCCTGAGGCGTGCTGAGGTGCGCCAGCCGCTCGGTAACGCTATGCTCCGCGTTCTGCAAATTCGCGTCGTTCTTGACAACCCCGGTCATGACCTTGAAAAACGTGATACGTCCAGCAAAAGGATCGGCAGATGTCTTGAAGACAAATAGAGAGGGGTGATCGGTTTCGGCAATCTTTCGCGTGGCCTCTTTGCCATCCACCACGGCGGCCACGGGGTCTCGGTCTGTGGGAGCGGGCAGGTTCTCGCCGACGAAATTCAGGATCAGGTCGGTTCCGATGTTATGCAGGGCGGAGGCGCAGAAGACTGGGAAGATGCGCTGCTGGCGAACTCCCTCCTTCAGCCCCTGGGCGATCTGCTCGACCGGCAGGCTCCCCTTCTCGAAGAACTCCTCCATGAGCTTATCGTTGCCTTCGGCCACCATCTCGACGAGCGCTTCGTGGGCGGCCTGGGCAGCATCGGCGAGGTCGGCCGGGATGTCGCTCTCTTTGCCTTTGCCATCGCCATCGGGCGTGTAGGTGTAGGCCTTCATCCGGACGAGGTCGACGACACCCTTGAAATCGCGTTCGGAACCGATCGGGATTTGGATCGGCACGGCGGTGCGCCCGAAATTTTCCTGGACGCTGGCCCAGGCGCGTTGGAAATCGGCACGCTCGCGATCGAGCTTATTGATGATAACGGCACGCGGCAGATTGTATTCGTTCGCGAACGCCCAGACCTTCTCCGTCTGCACCTCGACGCCGGCCACTCCATCCACCACCACCAGGGCCGCATCCGCGGCCACCAGCGCCGCGCGGGTATCGTTGATGAAGATGTTGTACCCCGGGGTATCGAGGATGTTGACCTTGGTCTTCTTCCATTCGGCCGTCGCGATGGCGGTCGCGATGGTGATCTTGCGGCCGATCTCCTCCTCGTCGAAATCGGTAATCGTGTTGCCCTCGTCGACGCGAGTCAGGCGGTTAGTGGCGCCTGTGGAGAACAACATTCCGGCGGTGAGCGTGGTCTTTCCGGAATCGCCGTGGCCCACCACACCGACGTTCCGAATGTCTTTGCTTTCGTAGACTTTCACGAAGTTGTCACCTTTTTAAAAAGGGCATGGTATCACACGCGCGGGCGAGTGGGGTCGGGGCTTCGGCCCCGCCGCCGGCTTTCAGCCGGCGTGGCGCGTTGATCTCGTACGACGCGGGCCACTGCGTGGGCTTCTGGCGCAGCGGTGCATGGTCGTCAGTGCGCCGGGCGGAAGCCCGGCGGCGGGGCCGAAGCCCCGACCCACACTACAATGAAATGTGCCCATCAGCAGACGGGGCTTGCTGGCTGGCGCCGCGGCCATCGCGGCCCGTGCGCAACGTCCTCCGCGCGCCCGAACGGGTCCGGTTTTGTGCTTGTTTTCGAGAATGTTGCCGGACGTTGAGTATCCCGATCTGGGGCCCATCCTGAACGGTCTCGGCTTCGATGGCTGCGACCTCTCGGTCCAGCCCGATGGCACGGTGAAGCCTGCGATGACCGCGGTGGACATGGTCCGCGCGGTCGAAAGCCTGACCGGCGATGGCATCGAGGTGCCGGTGATCACGACGTCGTTTCTCAGCGTAGGCGAACCTTATGCGCGCAACGTTTTGGCGGTGGCCGGAGGCTCGGGCGTGCCCTTTTTCCGAACCGGATATTCCCGCTTCCCGGCCGCGCGGCTCATCGAGCGCCGCAATGAAATTCAGGCTCTCGCCGCTTATGGAAGGGCTGCCGGTATGGTCATGGGTGTTCCCTATCCCGCGGCGCAAGCACTCATCGGCGACTTCGACCCGCAATGGGCCGGCTGGGATTACGATACGGCGTTGGCGCTTCCGGGCAGCCTGGAAGCTGCGCTCCCGCGTTTACGCATGCTGGTTCTGCGCGACATCCGCCGCGAAAAGGAACAGACTGTGCCCTGTCCCCTGGGAGAAGGCATCGTGGATTGGCCGGCATTCTTCACCGGGTTGGCGAAAGCCCGATTCTCCGGCCCGCTCACTGTGCTATTCGAGTACCTGGCCGACGATCGTCTGGCCGCGATCCGGCACGACCTGGGCTTTGCGCGGAAGATGTTGAATGACGCGTATGAGAGAGAGCTGAAGCCTACTTCACCCCGCCCATCAACCGGCTCACCGGGCGCGACACCGCGAGCATAATCAGTCCCACGGCAATTCCGAAGGCGCCGACGTACCCGAAGAGTTTATCGAGCGGAATCGATTCGTAGAAAGACGCGAGGCGTCCTCCCAGAAAATTCCCCACCGAGATTGAGAGGAAGAAAACGCCCATCGTCATGCCCGCGATGCGCGCCGGTGCGAGCTTGGTCATGGCGCTCAGCCCTACCGGGCTCAAGCAAAGCTCACCGATGGTGTGCAGCAGATATGTTACCGTGAGCCACATCGGGCTCACTTTGCCGGTGGCTCCGGCGGTGATGGCCGCGAACATCATCACGATAAAGCCGCCGCCCGCGCCGAAAAGCCCGATCGAGAATTTGGTGACGGGCGACCAGTCGCGATCGCCCAACCTCACCCAGAGCCAAGCGAACAACGGGGCCAGCAGGTAAATAAAAACCGAGTTAACAGATTGAAAATAGCTCGAAGGGAAAGAAATGCCGAACACCCGATTGTCAGTGCTGCGGTCGGCGAACAAGTTCAGCGTGGAGCCGGCCTGTTCGAAGATCGAAAAGAAGAGCGCCGAGCCCACGAACAGCACCATGATCACTTGAATGCGCTTCTTTTCCTCGCGGGAGAAGTCCTTCGATAGCAACAGGCCCGCGAACGTGACCACCACGGCCAGCAGCAGCAGGATACCGAAGCCGTCGGCCACCTGCTGAATCGGCACGGCCAGCACAGCTACCAGGCCAGCCGCGATTAATACAGCCGCCACGCCGTAGATGAGCTTCTTGCGATCGCCGGCAGTGGCTTCGACGGCGGGCTCTTTTCCGGCATCACTCAGGTAGCCCCGGGTCAGGACGTATTGCGTGAGCCCCGCCAGCATGCATACCCCGGCCAGGCCGAAGCCGTATCGATAGTTAATGCGCTGTCCGACGTAACCGCAAATCAGCGGGGCGATGCCGGCGCCGATATTGATGCCGACATAGTAGAGGGAAAACCCGGCATCCCGCCGCGGGTCGCCCTGCTTATAAAGGAAACCGACTGTGGTGGTGCAACTCGTCTTCAGGAATCCGGTACCTATCGCGATCGAGAGTAACGAAGCCAAAAACGGGCCGATGGCCGGAAACATCATGCCGAAGTTGCCCACTGCGATGAGGAGACCACCCAGCACCACCGAGCGCTGCTGGCCAAGGAAGCGGTCGGCAATCCAGCCGGCCGGGAGCGAAAAGATGTAGGCGCAGGCCGTGAACAGCCCGTAGATTGCGCCCGCCGTGGCCACGTTCAGCCCGAGGCCATGCTGCGCCACCAGCGCCGTCATGTACAGAATCAGGAGCGCACGGATGCCGTAGTAGCTGAACCGCTCCCACATTTCGGTGAAAAACAGCGTGGCTAGGCCGCGCGGATGGCCGAAAAAGCTGGTGTCCGTGCGCGGAATGGCTTGGGTCGCCATGGTGGCTGGAACCGTCAGTGTAGCGCATCGGCGCGCCCGAGGACGTTGGGCAGCACCCGAGTGCATACCATCGGGGTATTTACTCGGATACCGAAGCGGCTTATTTTCATGCTCATGAAGTTCCTCAAGATGTGCCCGATCGTGATCGGGGTGGTCCTGCTGATCGCGTCGGTTTGGCCGGAAGCGCGGCTCACCATGGTCTGGGCGGCGGGACGCTGCCAGGGCTGCTCATTCCGGGGCGCAGTCAAGGCCCACACGTTGCTGGTCGACATGGCCCGCGCGGGAGATGAGATCGGCGCAGCCAGCAAGGTGATCCAGCGCGACCCACAGGGGTTCGAACTGGTCGATACGCCCATGGGCCAGTATTGGACGGTGCCCAACGATCGATTCCTGAAGTACACACTAGGCGAAGAGAAGCTGGAGATTTACGACGGCGACGAGGTTGCGGTCAAGCCGGGGGACGTGGTGCTCGATTGCGGCGCCAATGTCGGCGTATTCACGCGGACGGCGCTGAAGCGCGGGGCCAGCCTGGTCGTATCGATTGAACCGGCTCCCGCGACGGTGGCTTGTCTCCGGCGCAACTTCGCGCACGAGATCGCCGAAGGGAAGGTGATCGTAGTACCCAAGGGCGTCTGGGATCACACCGACACGCTGGAGCTAAACCAAGGCGACAACGGCAACACCACTGGGGATAGCTTCATCTTCGGCCGGGACTCTAAAAGCAAGGTGAAGGTGCCGCTTACCACCATCGATATTCTTGCTAAGGAGTTAAACCTGCCGCGCGTGGATTACATCAAGATGGACATCGAGGGCGCGGAAAAACAGGCGCTGCGAGGGGGAACCGAGACGATCCGCAAATACCGGCCGCGCATGGCGATCGCTTCCGAGCATCTGCCCGACGACACCGTTGCCATTCCCAAGACCGTGGCCGGAATCTGGGGCGGCTATCACGTGACCCCGACCAGTTGCAAAGATGCCTTCCTGGAGATTCGGCCGGAGGTCTTGCTGTTTCAGCCGGGCAACTATGTTCGATAAGAAGAAATCAGAACAGGAAGTTACTCCCGCAGGCGATGTCATCTATCGCTACCCGGCATCGTCCTGGGCAGCCAGCCCGGTCGGTTTGTCGGATGAGTCCACGCGCGAGTTCGCGGAACTGCGAGCGAAAGTCTTTGAGCGGTTCTTCGGTGAAGCTCATAGCGTACTGCATGAATCGCTCGCGCTGGTACCGCATGTTGACGTTCACACCTACTATCGGCGCGGTGCCGACGGGCGCGATACGTGTACGCTTGTGACTTCCGGAATGAGCGATCTGGAGATGAATGTCCCGGCTGGCGCCAAACGCCCTCGAAGAGTGGAACTGATCTTCTATTGCGACGAACCGAAGGCCGAATACGCGGAAACGTTGCGCTGGCTGGCGCATTTTCCTCACGACCAGCAGACCTGGATCGGCACGGGTCACACCATTCCCAATGGCAACCCTCCGGCGCCGTTTTGGGGTAGTCCGATTCTTGACACGATTCTGTTACTTTCGCCGATCGTTAAACGCGATGGCACACTGCCGGACGAATTGGTTCTGGGGGGCGAGCCGGTTCATTTTCCGTCACCCCCACGTTTTTGATCCTACGCGGCCGAGCTACGTCTAGCGAGGCTCTGCCTCAGACCTGCACCATCAATAACCGCCGAGACCCCGAGACCTACCGGAGGCAACGGCCGTTTTCCACCAAAACGCCGCCGGGCGCAGAGGCAGCAGAGAACGCAGAGAAAGATCTTTTCGCCTTCTCTCTACCGGCTCGGTAACTGCCTGTGAACTCGATGCCGCGTTTCCGTGCGCGTCAAGCAAGCGGTACTTGGGCTTTTTCAGCAGCCTGCTAGCGAATCGGTCCGGGCTGATTAGTCGCAATCCCCACGCAACCGCCACGTTTGACCTTGCCTGTTCACCCGCGACCATACGACCATAAGGCTTGGAGGGGGGTTTTTGCGTCTGCTTCTCGCGTTGGGACTCACATTACTGGTAACGAGGGTATTTGCGCAGCAACCCAGTTCGCCGCCAGTCGCGGACCCGCAAAATCCAGCTCAGTCCGGGGCTTCGGACCGGACGAATCCAGACGAACAACCCGCGGCGCCCTCGACTTCCAGGTTCAAACAGCAACCCAAACGAATCCTCGGCATCATGCCCAACTACCGGGCCGTCAGCGCGGGATCGATTCCCCCGCCTCCTACGCCTAAGCAAGCCTTCAAGATTGCCACCCAGAACAGCTTCGACTATTCCGCTTTCGTGTTTGTGGGCATCACCTCGCTAATGGCGGAAGTATCCGATGCGCACCCAAAACTGGGGGAGGGCCTGAAGGGTTTTGGAAGATACTATTGGCGCGGTTATCTAGACAAGACGGACGGCAATTACCTGGTGATCTTTGCCCTGCCCACCGTTTTTCATGAGGACGAGCGCTACTATGCTCGCGGCGAAGGCGGGTTCTGGAAGCGCGGAGTCTATGCCGCCACGCGCATTCTCATCACGCCGAACTATCACGGACATAACACCGTCAATGCGTCCGAAGTCCTGGGCCGGGCGATGGCCCAGGGTATCTCGGCTTCGTATTATCCAAGCCAGGACCGAAGCGCCGGAGCACTCGCGGTGAAATACGGATACGCCATGGGGCGGGATGCCCTTACCAACGTTTTCCGCGAGTTCTGGCCAGACATTGCCACGCATGTGCTGCACCGGCATCCGTGACTACATCACTAGCTGGCTGACAGTCGAGTTCAGGGCTTTCACCGAGGGAACGGGAGCGAAATCGTCGTCTTCCTCCGGGTTCAGCAGCCGGTGAATCAAATGCGCGGCTAAATCCTTGGAGCAGACGAAATCCTCTTCCTGGTACTCGTGCGCGGCGCGCGCTCCGAAGCCGAACTCGATCCGGGCCGGCTCGCAATCTTCCGAAACCCAGGTTCCATTAATTTCATTGAATTCTGTGACGTCGTCCGCGCCTTCGATGGCTACCCGCATGCGATTGTCCGTTCGTACCACCAGCGCCGCCTTGATCGTTTGCCCGTTCCAGTATGTGATGGTCATTGCCGCTCCTGAGACGATCTTCTGCTATTTCCTCGTTGCGTAAAAGTGCTTGATGTACCAGGGTTTGCGATTAGGCGGCCTGTAGCCCCGATAACTTTAGTTATGAAACTGGCCCTTTTCTCAACTTTCCCGATTGACAATTTTCCCAATTCCCTATAAATTTGATTGAGAATAGGGTTTTAAAGGGAAGGGGCTCATGAAAATCAAGTTATTGCTCGGTGGATTCCTTGTAGTTGCTCAACTTTGGAGCCAGGTGGTTGGCGCATCGCTCTCGGGAACGGTAAAGGACGAAAGCGGTGCGGGCGTGCCGGCGGCCATCGTTTTGGTCAAGAACGTCGAAACCGGCGCTGAGCGGAAACTGGTGGCGGACGACGGTGGGCGCTACTCGGCTCCTTCCATAGCCATCGGCCAGTACCAGGTGACGGCTGCGAAAGAAGGCTTCCGCTCGGCAGTGAGGACGGGCATTAATCTCGTAGTGGGCGAGACCGCGCAGGTGGATGTGACCCTCGCGGTGGGCGAGTTCAAGCAGGCGGTGACGGTGGAAGGAGCGGCGAGCCCGGTTAATCTCTCCACGCACGAGATCTCCGGCCTGGTTTCCGAACGCCAGGTGAAGGATCTTCCGCTCAACGGCCGCAGCTACGACCAGCTCGTCACGCTGAACCCCGGCATCGTAAATTACACCGGGGAGCGGTCGGGCGGCGTGGGCAGTTCGAACTCGTCGGTGGGCAACATGTTCGCCATTTCGGGACGGCGGCCGCAAGAGAATCTCTTTCTGCTGAACGGTGTCGAGTACACCGGAGCGTCGGTCATCAACAACACTCCGGGTGGCACAAGCGGCCAGCTTCTAGGGGTGGATGCGGTGCGCGAGTTTAACGTGGTGTCGGATACGTACGGCGCCCAATACGGCAAGCGCCCGGGCGGACAGGTAAGCATCGTGACGGCATCCGGCACCAACGACCTGCACGGAACCATTTACGAGTTTCTGCGCAACAGCGATCTGGATGCCCGCAACTTCTTTGACCAGGGGGCGATTCCGCATTTCGAGCGCAACAGTTTCGGCGGCACCTTGGGGGGGCCGATCGAGAAAGACAAGCTCTTCCTGTTCGGGAACTACGAAGGCTTTCGGCAGCGGCTGGGCGTGAGCGATGTGACGCTGGTTCCCGATGACGCGGCGCGCCAGGGAATCGTAGGCGGCAAGTCCATTGGGGTTGCACCGAGCGCGGCCCCATTGCTGGCGTTGTGGCCGGTTCCCAATGGACCCGACCTGGGCAGCGGCATCGCGGAAGCGTTCAGCCACCCGCTGCAATCAATCCGTGAAGATTTCGGCACGGCGCGCTTCGATTACAACGTCTCGCAGAAAGACACGCTTTTCGGCGTCTACACGATCGACGATAGTTTTGCGAATACGCCTTCATCGAATCCGTTGAGCTCCGTGGTAGAGGGTTTGCGCGAACAGGTGGCCAGCGTTCAGGAGCAGCATGTATTCTCGCCCAGCGTGCTCAACACGGTGCGGTTCGGCTTTTCGCGAGGCAGCTACTTCTTTACCGGAGACACGCCCTTGAATCTGCCGGGCTGGGTGAGCGGCGATCCCATTGGCGCAATCGTGATCGGTGGCGGCACGGCGCTCAACGCGGCATCCTCGATCAGCGGCGCGGGCACCAACGCCGGCAGCCATCTTCGGGCGGCCAGGAATCTGTTTACGCTCGACGACCACGTCGGGATCTTTCACGGCATCCACCAGATCGAAGCGGGCATCTGGCTCCAGCGCCTTCAGGCCAACGATCTGCTGGCACAGGATCAGTACGGGCAGGCATCTTTTGGCAGCTTGACCTCGTTTCTGCAGGGAACGATTTCGACCTTCACTGTGGTGCCATCGCCGACTCCGTTAGGTTGGCGCTCGCTCGAAGCGGCGGGATTCGTTGAGGACGCAATCCAACTGAGAAAGAACCTGACCATTCGCATCGGCTTCCGTTTCGAGTCCACTAATGGCTGGAACGAAGTGGCCGAACGCGCCGCGAACTACGCATTCGGCACGGGCGGCGTCATCAACACGAATCCCTTTACCGGGAACTCGGTGTTCACCACGAATCGCGCCAGGTTTCTGCCGGAGCCGCGCGCGGGGCTGGCGTGGGATCCGTTTGGGCAAGGAAAGACGGTGGTGCACGCCGGTTTCGGAATCTATCGCGCGCTGCTCGACAACCTCGACTACCGGCTCGATCAGACCGCTCCCTTCAATACCACCGAATCGCTCAAAAACCTTCCGTTGGCGGGCCTGCAGATTGTTCCAGGGTCGCCTCTTCCGGCCGGTACCAAAATCTCCCCCAGCGGTGCGCAGCCGGATCTGTTCACCCCGACCGTCATCACCTGGACGTTCAAAGTGGAGCAGCAGATTTCGCAGAGCACGTCGTTGGGCGTTGGATATGTCGGCTCACACGGCTACCACGAGCTGCTCTCGGCGGATGTCAACGAGCCGGTTCCGGCGATTTGCCCTGCTTCGCCGTGCCCGGCCGGCCTGGCGTCGGGCACCGTCTACTACCCATCGGGTGCGCCGCTTGCGAACCCCGCTCTCGCCAATACCACTAGCTGGCTTTCGGAGGGGCTCAGTTCCTACAATGCGTTCGAAGTCGACGTAAGCCGGCGCTTCAGCCGGGGCCTTCAGGTGCGTGGAACGTACACGTGGTCGAAGAGCCTGGACGACGGCACGGCGCTCAATAGCAGCGTGGGCGCCAATGCTCCCGGCTTTGTGATGTTTCCGTTAAACCCCAAGTTGGACTGGGGCCCATCGAACAGCGACGCCCGCCACATCGCCGTCATCAACTCGAGTTATGAGCTGCCGTTCGGGACGGGCAAGAAATTCCTGGCCAGCGCTCACGGCCTGAAGCAGAAGTTGGCCGGCGGGTGGAGGGTGAGCGGTATCGAAACAGTGCAGTCGGGTTTTCCATTCACGCCGCAGCTGGGATTCAATCCTACGAACAACGGCGACAGCCGCAACCCGATTCGGCCGTCATGGAATCCGGCCTTCAGCGGGCCAGTGATTCTGGGCAGCCCCAATGAGTACTTCAATCCGAATGCGTTTAATTTGCCGGCGGCGGGGACTTATGGAAATGGCGGCAGGAACGTTCTGGTGGGGCCGGGCCTGGCTACGACCGATGTGTCGTTCGCCAAGAACATCGCCGTGTCCGAAAAGCTCAAGGCCCAGTTTCGCGCGGAGTTTTTCAATATCTTCAACCGCGCCAATTTCGGCACGCCGAACGCCGTGATCTTTACTTCAGCGACGGCGGCCGTTTCGCCTACCGCGGGCGTGATCACTTCCACTTCCACCACGTCGCGACAAATCCAATTCGGATTGAAGCTGTTGTGGTAAGGTGTGCGGGCAGACGCCGGAAACAAACGTCTGCCCACCATCTCAAATGCGAACGGCAACCACTTGCAGGTATTCGGCTTCGACCTGAGTGGAGCCATCGACTGCCGTGTTCCATGAGGACCACAGATCCGTCAGCTCGGCCCGTAGCCTCGCCTGGGCGCGCGTGTTGAGCGAGGCGAACGCACGGGTCATCGGACCATAGTTTTCGCGGAAGAATTCCACCACATCGGCCGGCGGAAAGGGATAGTCAAATCGATAGAAGTGACGGGTGGTTTGGAGACTGCAAATTCCCTTTTGCAACCGTTCGCGCACCGTGGCGGCGTCTCCCCAGAGCACCGGCGAGGGCACGCCGGACGGAGCAATGTGTTTGGATATGGCCTTGAACATCTGCCCGACGAATCCCTCGGGTGTCCAGTTGGCCATGGCGATGGTACCGCCGGGCTGGCAGACGCGCGTCATTTCCGCCGCCACCAGATCCGGCCGGGGCGCGAACATCGCGCCGATGAGACTGGCGACTACCTCAAAGGCGGCATCAGGGTATGGCAGGGATTCGGCATCGCCTTCTTCGAAAGTCACGGTGAGCCCCTCGGCGGCGGCGCGCGCCCGGGCTCGCTCCACCCAGTTGGAGGCGATGTCGCAACCAGTGACCTCCGCGCCGGCGCGCGCTGCGATCAGGGCAAACTGTCCGGCGCCGCAGCCGACATCGAGCAGGCGGGTCCCCGGCATGATCCAAAGACGCTGAAAGAACGCCTCGGCGCCTTTTTCCATGTAACGAGCGAAGCGGTCGTAGTCGCCGGCCATCCAGGTAGCTTTGAGGCGTGATTTCAGATCATTGAACTCTCTGGGTCCGAGCCTTGATTCTTGTGCAATCCCATTCATGTTCGTTTCCTCCTGTTTGCAGTAGTTGAAATATGTTTACACGGTCTGGCTTCACTATCGGACAGGAGAATGATCCAAAACTTGACCCATCGTACGCGTTATTTGCTGGGGACACCCGAGGCATTTCTAAATGGACGTTCTTTCCGAAGTGTTGCAAGTGGTAAAGCTGGAGGGCGCAGTGTTTTTCCATGGGGAATTCTCCGCGCCCTGGTGCTTTCGTTCGCCGCAGTCGAGCGAAGTGGCGCCGTATCTCTCGCCGAAGGCCGGGCACCTGATCACTTATCACCTGTTAACCGAGGGGCGGGCACAAGCCCGGCTATCGGACGGCCAGCGTCATGATTTGACGGCCGGCGATGTAGTCGTCTTTCCCCATGGCGACGTCCACTTTATGGGCAACGGTCTTCCGGAAAGGCCGGTGAATTCCTGGGAAGCATTCGGCAAAAACATAACCGATGGGTTGCACGTGTGCCGTTTCGGCGGCGGCGGCGAAATCACGCGGTTCGTATGCGGGTTCATGGCTTGTGACCCGCGGCTTAGCGAATTCCTGCTGGCAGGGCTGCCGCCGATTCTGGTGGTGAACATTGCCAACAATAACTCCGGCCAATGGTTGGAACAATCGATCCGCTTCTCGGTTGCCGAAGTGGGGAGAGCCAGCGCGGGCAGTGGAGTGGTGCTCGCCAAGCTTTCGGAAGTGTTGTTCGTAGAAATTCTGCGGCGCTACATCCAGTCGCTACCGCCGGGCGAGACGGGATGGCTGGCTGGCTCGCGAGACTCGGTCATTGGACAAGCTCTCGCTCTGCTCCACAAGGACGCTTCTCACCCATGGACGATTGCCAGTCTGGCCAGGCAGGTGGGTTTGTCGCGGACGCGGTTGGCGGAACGGTTTCGCCATTTTCTTGGGGAGCCACCGATGACCTACCTGACCCGGTGGCGGCTGAAGCTGGGAGCGGAAATGCTGGACTCGACCGAACGCAGCGTTGCCGAAATCGCGGCCGAGGTCGGGTATGGCTCCGAAGCCGCGTTCAACCGCGCGTTCAAGCGGGAGTTTGCCTGCCCGCCCGCGCAGTTTCGGCGGAGCGCTTTTGCCCGCCGCGCCATCGCTTAACTAGACCACCACGTGGCGGGCGGTACGATTGACGGATGGCGAGGGGACGGGAGTGCCGGACTCGTCTTCGTCTTCATCGCCCTTCAACAGCATCTGAATCAAGTGCGCGGCCAACTCCTTGGAGCAGACGAAGTCTTCTTCGGTGTGCTCACGATAGACGCGTCGGGCGGGACCAAACTCAATCTGCACGGCTTCGCAATCTTCGGAAACCCAGGTTCCGTTGACCAGCTGGAACTCGGTGACATCGTCGCTGCCAGCCGTAACCACGCGCATCCAATTTTCGCTGCGAACTACCAGGGCCGCCTTGATCTTGTTTCCGTTCGCGTAAGTGATTGTCATATCTCGCTCCTGGGACGATCTTCGGTCATTTCCGGAGTTCTTGATAGTGCTTGCTGTACCACGGGATCGCGCGTAGGCGGCCTGTAGCCTGGATAACCTTGGTTATGAGACCGGGAGGTAAAACCACGGCTCCCGTTGGCCGGTAAGCCGACGAGCGATGGCGTTGATCCTGAGCCGCTGCTGGGTGTAGATGTCAAACACCATCCGCACCACTTTTGCTTCGGCCTCCACCACCTCGTAGAATGCTGCTGAGGTGTCACTTTTCCTCACGTACCGATAGCCGAAGGGCGCTCCGGACAGCACATTGACTCCGCCTTGTTGCGCCATGTGCTTTTTGCCTCGTCGGCACCGCTCGGCGATCTGGGCGCGTTCGTATCTTTTGCGTTCGGGGAGTCGCCTCGCCCTTACTGGCAAACCTGTATTTGCACTGGTTCGACGCCTTGTTTTACGGCCCGCAAGGGCCGCGGCGAAGGGCCGATGCCAAGCTGGTGCGCCGCGGGTGGTGGACCTGCGGAAGCAAGGAGCGAGTCTTTTCCTTGGGGTACCCCGCCAGCGCCTACGGTGAGATCGAGCGCCACGTTCGGGACCGACCGATCCGGCATCTGCAACGACACAGCCAGCGGCCGTCCTCCGAAAGGGGAACCATGGCTGGAGCACTTGGCGCGCTTGGGGCTGATCCGTCTATCGGGTGCTGCGCATGCCTGAGGCGAGAGTTTCCAGGAGAGCCGGACGCGGGAAATCTGCATCTCCGGTTCGACGAGGGGAGAGTAGGCACGCGCCTTCTTTCCTACTCTACCGGCTCCGCTTGAAGTTCTCCTACGCTAGAGTCCTTGTCCAAGAAATTGTAATTCGAATAGGTCAAGTTTAGGCAGCAAGCCGCTCCTTCTCGCAGCAGGCGTCGATTTCCGATTCCAGCCGGTCGAATGCGGCGCGGAGCACGGAAGGAATTGGCGGGGCGGCGG
>DATJAK010000320.1:0-19578 GCA_035516375.1 Bryobacteraceae bacterium | reverse complement strand
CGCCTGAAACTCCCCAACGGCTTGCGGGACATCGGCTATTCGAGTTCCGACATCCCGGCATTGGTCGAGGGCACCTTGCCGCAGCATCGCGTCACCAAGCTGTCGCCGCGCCCCGCTACGCCCGAACAATTGAGCCGCCTGTTTGAAGACGCGCTCGTGGCGTGGTGAGCTGAATGCACAGAAAGTAGTATAATAGTCTCAGAAAACGAGCATTAAAGAGCATGGCACGAATCCAGCCCGTTCTCACGCCAGCCGAAATTGCACTAGTTGATCAAATGGCCGAATTGACCGGTTCCAAGCGAACCGACGTGATCAAGAGCGCTCTGGCCGTTTACCATTGGTTCGTGCGGCAGGCGCTTACGGGCAGTCGTGTAGTGGCGCGTAAGCCAACCGGGGAAGAGGTCGCTATCGAAACCGCAGAGCTTGCAGTTCTCGAGGGCAAGGGCAATCGCCTCAGTCCGGAGGAATTGGGGCTGCTCGCCAAGCGGCTCGCCAAAGCCGCGAATCCAATCGAAGCTGCTGCGATCAAAGAGCGTCTGACGCGCGGCTTCTACGGAATTTGAGGTCCGGCCGGGATCCAGGCTTTGCCTCGAGTCCGACGCCAAAACGTTCCGCCAGCGTTGTTTCAACATCTAGTCGACCGAGTCCAGAGCAGGAAGATTTCAGCGTCTCAACTGGAGCAGTTAGCGACGTGGCTCGACGCCGAACCCGAGGTGCCTCACGGCCTGTGGTACAAGCGCTTCTCTGGAATGACGGTTTGCGGCGAAGGCGAATTGATCAAGACTTTCCTGCTTCCCGGTCAGGCGCCGAAAGGTGAACGGATTCTGTAAACCTCAGAGAGCGCTTACTTCTCCTGCGAGTAGAACTCCTTTTCCGGCAGCGGGCCCACCGGAGCTTGCCCGCTCATTCCGAGACGGGTGCGCGCTCCGAACATCGGGCCGCGTGCCGGTACCACGTCGGCGAAGGCGGCAAAGCCGGGGCGGATGTTCATGTTGTCGTAGACCGCCTCCATGGCGCCGCAAGCGGTATACGCTTCGTGCCAGAATCCGGTGCCGGCGGGATTCTTCAGAAAGTCCTTCCACCATTTCTGGTGGGGCAGCGTGCGCGTCCATGCCTCCAGAGAGGGATAATCCCGCCAATACTGACGCATCCCGACGTGCAAAGGAAACAGCGAAAACAGAAAACCCTCGTGCAGTAACAGGCCATCCGGCTTCGCCTCAACCGAACGGCTGATCTGCGGCCCCATCTTCATTACCGTTCCCACGCCGCGCAGGCTGTTGACCTTCATCCCCAGGTAGATAACTACTAAGTCTGGATACTTTGCCAAGTCGACCGTCAGACGCTCCGTTTTCGCCATAAATGGCCTCACCCGCCTTCCCAGCAGTGTACACCTGGGTAACAACCGCATGTCGCGTCGTTTTATCCACAATCTTTGAACACGAGTGATTCCTGAATACGCTCATTTCACGGTGTAACAAATTTGTGGAAATCGGAACGCGCGGTTGGTTTTCCTTTGGACAGAGCCGGTGTGGAACTGCTACAAAAGTCTTCGATCCGCGCCGGAAGGTGAGGCACAAAAAATGGCGGCGTCTACTTCTTCATTCGTAGGTATGGGAGAGCGGCCCGGAATTCCACCGGTAACCGGCCTTCCGCGCTTGTCGGCTCGCATTGGGAAATACGAAGTGGAGGCCGAGATCGGTCAGAGCGCGTCGGTGAAAGTCTTTCGCGCGCTCGATCGAGACACCGGCCGTCCCGTCACCTTGAAGGTTCTCACCGACGTCGAGGACCGCACGATGGTAGAGCGGTTCCGGCGCGAGATCGCCGCCGCATCCGGTTTGCGCAACCGCAATTTCATCGCGATCTACGAATTGGGCGAGCATGTTGGCTTGCCGTTCGCCGCCATGCAACATCTCGACGGAGATGATTTGCGCCGCATCCTCCAGACACACCGCTCTCTGACACTGCTACAGAAGATGCTGATCATGTGGCAGGTGGCGGAAGGTGTCCAGACGGCATACCGCGGCGGGCTTTCTTACGTGGGCGTCCGGCCTTCCGCCATTGTGCTCTCAGCAGATGGCAACATCACCATCCAGGATTTCGGCATCGTACGCCTTGGCGGACTCGATGCAGATGATGCCGCCCTCTACCTGGCGCCGGAAGAATTGACTGGCGGCGAGGTTCCCGATGAGCTGTGCGACATCTTCGCCTGGGGCACCGTCTATTACGAATTGCTGACCGGCAACCATCCCTTCCGGATTGGAAATCCCGGCGACCTCAGCATCGACGTGCTCCACCACGAGCCTGCGCGCCTGCGAGAACTGGCGCCCGACTGTCCGGAAGCCCTGGAGCGCCTCGTGCACCGCGCTTTGGAGAAGCAGCGCGAATTGCGCTATCAAAGCCTGGACGATGTGCGCTTCGATGCCGAGCCGATCCTCCGCGATCTGAAGCGTGGCCGCGCAGCCGTGCTCTCCAGAGAGGCCCGCCGACTGATGGACGCGCAGAACCTGGACGAGGCCCAGGCAGTCCTGCGCGAAGCGCTCGAACTCGATCCGGATAACCAGACGGCTCACCGTTTGCGCAACGCGGCACAAGACCAGTTGCAGCGCCGGCGCGTTCAGCCGCGCGTCCAAACTTTGTTGCGCGAGGCCGAGGAAGAAGCTGCCGCACACCGTTTTGCGCGGGCCGCGGAGATTCTCAAGGCCGCACTGCGGTTGGACAACACCAACGGCGAAGTGAAAAGCCGCCTGGAGCAGGTGCTGGTTCGGCTGGCGCAGATCCAGAAATGCGCGCAGTTGGTGGCGGAAGGCCGGCGCTTGCTGGAACAGCGCAACCTTGCCGAAGCTCATGAGCGCGCCACAGCCGCGCTGGAAGTGGATCCCTACCATGCCGAAGCCGCCAAATTGATCGAAGCCATCGGCGAAGCCATTCTGCGCGAGGAGGCCGACGCCAAGATCGAGGCCCAGTTAGCCAAGGCAAAGTCGCTGCTGTTGTTGCAGTCATTCGATGAAGCTCTCTCCATCCTCGAAGACTTGCGCGCCGAATTCCCGGACTCCGCGGTGGTCGAGCATTGGCTGGCTCACGTCGCCGAGCATAAAAAGGAAGCGGCGCTGCGGCGCGTGACCGATGAAGCGCAGTGGCTGGCCGGGCAGGATCGTCCGGATCTGGCAGTCCAGCTCCTGCGAGAAAAACTGGCGGAGCTTCCGGGTGAGCCGCAAATCGTAACGCAGCTAGCCGACCTCGAAAAGACCCTGCCCGGCTGGCAGCAGCGCCGTTTCGTGCAGGATGCGGTTACGCGCTCGACCGGGCTCGAGCAGGCGCAGCAGTGGGCAGTCGCCTTGACGGTGCTCGAAGAGGCATTGGAGACGGTTCCCGAGTCCATCGAGCTGCTGCAAGCCGCCGAGCGCCTGCGGGCCCTGCTGCGCGACCAGGAGGTTCACAAGAAACTGGCGCGCAGGCTGGATGCGATCGATCAGAAAATGTCATTGGGCGCCTGGCCGCAGGCCATCCCGTTGATCGAATCGGCGCTCGTGGAGTTTCCGGACGCGCCCGAGCTGCGAGCCTTGTTAGCAGAGGCTCAGTCCGGCCTCAAGCGATCTGAATGTGAAGCTGCCGCCGCCGAAGTGCGGCGCTGCCTGAGTGACGGAGAAACCGAGCAGGCGGAAGCGACTCTTCGCACCGCCATCGATCTTCTCGGCGAGGAGCCCGCCTTGCGGGAGCTTCTCGAAGAGCTGGAGGCCGACAAGCGGTACCGGGAAGAGTGGCGCATGGCGCAGATCCTGTTCGGACGGCGCCAGTTGAAAGAAGCCGAACAGATCCTCGCGCGGCTGGCCTCACAAAAACGGCCCGAAGCCCAGGCGCTGCTGGAGACGGTCCGCCAGGCGCGTTCGGCCAGTGAAGAAGAGGACTTTTACAATCGTGGCCGCGAGAAGGCTCTGAAGCTCATCCAGCAGCAACAACTTGAGCAGGCCGCCGATCTGCTGCGCAATCTTCTTTCGCTATTTCCGGGCGACGCCATTCTCGAAAGAGACCTGCAGTCGGTCCAGAGCCTGCGAGCGCCGGAGGCAGCCGCCGCACCGGTTGTCGAGAAGCCAGTTCCCATTGAGGAGCCGCTACAGAAAGAGCCAGCGTACAGAACGGTGGCGGCACCGCTGCCGGCAAGGCCGCCTCTGTCAGATGCCCAGAAGCGGTATGTTCTGATTGGGCTGATCGCACTGCTGGTCATGGCGGTGGGAGTGATCGTCGCGCGATCCAGACGGCCAGCAAGTTTACCCGCCAAGGCATCGGTCTCCACTCCGGCGCCTCAAAAGGCACCCGCCAAGGCGGATGCGCCGGCCGCCACAACCAAGGCTGCGTTTGCGGAATCGCGGCAGCCCGCCGTTCCCGTACTCGCGCCTTCCCAGCCCGCACAGGCTGTAGCGAAGCCTGCTACCGAGAGCAAGGCGGCGGCGGACAAATCAGTCGCCGAAAATAAGCCCGCGCCGGCCCAGGCGGCAGCTCCCAAGCCCTTTGACCCACCCCGGGTCCAGACTTCTCGGTCTGTTGCCCTCGCCATCGCGCCCGGACCGGCCATCTCCGTTTCCGACCGCAACGTAGCCAGTTTGCCCGTCAGCGCACTCCCGCCTCCGACGATTCCGGCGCCGCCCGCTGCGCCTAGAGTAGTGGTGCCGGACCCGGGCCCGGCGCCACGTCCTTCCGGCGGCCGCGTGGTTCCCGCCAAGCTCATCAGCCGCCCGACCCCGAGCATGCCGGCGCTGGCGAGGACGCGCGGGGTCTATGGAACCGTGAAACTCACAGGAACCGTCGATACGCACGGCAATTTAACCAACGTCAAGGTCCTTTCCGGAAATCCGATTCTCACCAACGTCGCCAAGGACGCCGTGATGCAGTGGCGCTACCAGCCGGCAACTCTCAACGGCGAACCGACCGAGGCGCCCGTGGATATTCAGATCGAATTCGAACAAACCAGGAACTAATGGCCAGCCCCATCGCACAAATCGGCGGACAGTTACGGTTCCTGTTTCAGGCAATCCGGTATGTGCCGCGCCAGGCGGCCACCGTGATCGCCGTGGTGAATCTCAAGGGAGGCTGCGGCAAATCCACCATCGCCGTGAACCTGGCGTGCGAGCTGGCTTCCAACAGCGATTCGGTACTGCTGCTGGATAACGACTCGCAAGGCACCTCGATGCATTGGTCGAGCCAGGGGACGCTGCCGATCCGCGGCGAGTTCATGCCCTTGGAAAACGAGCAGGATGGCGAGAGGCTGGTGCGCGCCGTGGCGTCACGCACCGAGCGATACATCGTGTTGGACGCGCCGGCTCACGTGGGCGCAGCCACGCTGGCCGCGGGCAAGATCGCCGACCTGGTCCTGATTCCCGTCACCGCCAGCGGTGTGGATCTGCTGGCGACTCGCGCGGCAGTGGACCTGATTCACCAGTCGCGCCTGTTGCGGCGCAGCGGTGTACCGCGCTGTTTGATCGTCCCCTCTAAGATCGATCGCCGGACCGACGCCGGGCGTCAGATTGACGATCAGTTGCGCAGCTTCGGGGAGACCGTGGGGCCGAGCATCCATCAACGGACCGCCTTCGTCGAAGCCTTCGGGGCCGGCAAGTGGATTGGGGAATACGCGCCGCAGAGCCCCGCGCATTACGACATCACGTCGCTCGCCATCGCAGTGAAGAGGAGCCTGCGCCTATGAATGCCGGCAACTATCACGGCGTGGTGAATGGGTCGCTGGAACGAAATGGAACGACGCCGCGGGGCGCCGTAAGCCCGCGCGTTCGGCGGCCTGCCACTGCGAAACGGATCGAGCCCCCTGCCAAGCCGCTTCCCGAGTTAGCACCTTTTATCAAAACGGAAGCCCAAGCGCAGAACGCGCCCATGTGGCCCGTCCATCCGGTGATGTGGCTACAACCGCAGTTGCGCCCCGCCGTGCCCGCCGAAAGTGGCCTTAGTGTGGAACGAAAGCATACCGTTCCCGCACCGGATGCTTTGCGGTTCGAACTGACCCCCGTGAACCACCCGGCATCTCCGGAGATGGTGGTTCGACCCGTCCCGCCACAAATCCAGCGGCAGCTTCCCGCGAGCGGCCTTGCCCCCTTGGGATGGGACCCCCGTGTGGCTTCTTTCGCGGCCGGAAAAGAGGATCAGGTATGAGTACGACACTGGCCGGTTCGCTGGCGCATGCGGCCTCGCTGCAGATTACCGGAAAGACGGGAGAAGCGCTGGCGGAGCTCCTTTTGGCCAGGAGTGAAGACCATCGATCGGCCAAGCTGTCCCAGGCCATCGGTCATCTTCAGTTCGAACTGGGGCAGTTCCAGCCGGCGGCGGAGACTTACGAAGAGGCTGTAAGGGCAGATGGCGAGGATGCGACCAGTCTTCACAACCTGGCGGTCTGCCGCGAGAAATTGGGCGACTGGGAGCGGGCC
This sequence comes from Bryobacteraceae bacterium, assembly GCA_035516375.1. Lineage (GTDB taxonomy): Bacteria > Acidobacteriota > Terriglobia > Bryobacterales > Bryobacteraceae > PSRJ01. The sequence goes on along the minus strand of DATJAK010000320.1, from coordinate 13,153 downwards.
GCAACCACATTCCGGAAGGCTGTAGAGCTGGACCCACGCCGGGCAGGCGCGTACTTGGGCCTGGGCATCGCGTTACTCCAGTGCCAGCAGCCGGCAGCCGCATTGGAAGCTTTCGAGAAATGCCTGGAGCGCCAGCCATTTCGCGATGCCGCTCTCCACGGCAAAGCGGCCGCCCTGGAACTTCTCAACCGGAACGAAGAGGCTGTGGAGCTTTATCAAAAGCTGCTCTCGCGAGACCCGCAAGCGCAGGATCTGCTGTCGAATCTAACCGGATTGGCCATCGCGCAAGGCGACTACGAGTTGCTGGCGCAGTGCGCGCGGCGTTTGCTGGCCATCGAGCCCGAATCGCCGGTCGCATTGGAGTGCCTGGCCCTGGCCGCCGCCGCGAACCGCGACCACGAGGGCGCCGTGGGCTTCCTGAAAGCTTTGCTGGCAGATCACCCCGGCAGTTTCGCCGGCTGGTTCAATTGCGGCATGGCGCTGCAGAAACAGGCCCGCTACCAGGAAGCTGCCGAGGCCTATTCTCGCGCGGTGTCGTTGGAACCAGAATCGGCAGAGGCCTGGCTCTGTCTGGGAACCGCCCTGGAAGAGCTCGAACAGTGGGAACCGGCGAGAGGCGCTTACGAGAAGGCGCTGGCGCTCGATCCTGGTTCTAAAGTTGCGCTCTGGAATCTGGCATTGCTCTGCGAGAACCGCGGCGAACTGGCTGCCGCCGAGCGCCTGTGCGGACGGCTGGCCGAACAGCATCCCGACTATCAAGACGCCTGGTTCCGGTTGGGTTATGCTCGCTTTCAAATCGGAGACTTTGCTTCTGCCATCCAGGCCTTCGAAACCTATCTGGGCTTCCCGAAGAAATCCCTGGATGCCTGGCTGAATATCGGGATTGCCCATTCCAGAATGCAAAACTGGGAGGCCGCCCAAGCTGCGTTCCAGCAAGTTTTGGACACCGCGCCAAAATCTCCCGAGGCCCTGCGCTCGCTCGCGGCCATCGCGCTCGAGCGCCAGGAGTGGAAACCGGCCCTGGCTCTCCACAAGCAACTTCTCGACTTGGGCGATCCGACGCCCGAACTGCTGTACAACGCAGGATGGCTCGCGCAGCGGCTGGGCCGCGCGGCCGAAGCGGCCGGTCATTACCAGAAGGCCATGGCTCTGCGCCCGGGCTTTCCTCAAGCTGCACTCAACCTGGGGCACGCGTTGATGACGTTAGGACGGCATGAAGAGGCTCATGCCAGTTGGCAGGCCGCTCTGCGAAGTGACGCCGAACTGGCCGAACATTTCTTGGTCTGACGAAAAGGAAAAAGGTAACCACATGGGAACGAACGGAATCGAAACGGCAACCGCAACCGCAACGGCGCCCTGGCTGGAGGAGGAGGCATTTCGGATCCAGGCATTGGAGCGTCCCGCGTCTGCCCCTGAAGCCGAGGCGGAACGCCCACGCGCACCTCGCGAAGCGACTCCCGATCTGGCGCTCGCTCCACTGGTAGATAAGATCGCATACGGTTTGGCCCGCGGCCTCGTGATCGCGATGAAAGAACTGGAGACGCACATCGCCAGCGAAACTCGCAAAGTGAGTGAGAGCGTCGGCCGCCGGCTCGACACGCTTCAGGCCAGTTTTCAGGACCTGACGGAAGTGGTTTCCGAGCAGCGGTCGATGAGCCTCTCAGTCCAGGCGAAATGCGAGCAATTGGCTGCCGCGACCGTGTCTCTCGAGGAATCCGACGCACGCCAAGCGGCTGAGCTGGCGGCTCTGCGTACTGAAACCAAAGAGCTCTCCGATTCCGTGACGGTTCGCGTTGACGATCTTTCCAAGGACGCAGCCACACAGAAGACGGAGTCCAACCGCCGGCTGGAGACTCTCCAGTCGAGCTTCGAGGGCTTGAGCGGGGCCGTCTCCGAACAAAAAACCGTGACGATTTCGGTCCAGGAGAAACTGGCAGCAGCCACCGCGTCACTGCAAGAGTCCGACGCCCGCCAGGCCGCCGACCTGGGTGCGTTGCGCCTGGAGACGAAGCAAGTCTCGGCAGCACTCTCCGAACGAATCGACGCGTTATGCAAGGAACTGGGTGTGCATCAGGAAGACATGGCAGCCGTCAAGTCCACGCTGTGCGGCTTCTCATCGCGAGTGGACACGGTTGTGGAACGGCTAGACCGGCAGGCGGATGCTCTGCGCTCCATGTACTCGACTTATTCGCAGCGGGAAACCGAGCTCGAGCAGCTCGTAGATGGCTTGGCGCGGCTGCGCGCATACCCGGCACCGCTGTCGGCAAATCGCCTTTAGTCGGCTGCTGAACAAGCCCGCCAAACCTCCGCTCCCTCACGATCGCGGCTCAGTAACTGCCTCTGAACTCGATGCCGCGTTGCCGGGCCGCGCGCGTTAGCAAGCGGTTGTTGGGCTTTTTTCAGCGGCCTGCTAGTACGCCGATCTTTAGTATTTCTGATTGCTTCCCTTCCGCGTTCGGATTACTCTAGTAGACCGCAAGCTCGTCCGGTAAAAGGAAAGGAAAGGGAAGCGAATGTCGTATTATCTGCTGCAGGTGGGCTATACGCCTGAGGCGTGGGCCGCCATGGTCCAGAACCCTCAGGATCGGTCGCAGGCTGTAACCGGAGCAATCCAAGCGCTCGGAGGAAGCATGGAGCGGTTCTGGATGGCATTTGGCGACTACGATATTGTCGGCATTGTCCAGATGCCCGATAGCGTGAGTGCGGCCGCATTTTCGATGGCAGTGTCAGCAGGAGGCGCCTGCCGCTCGGTAAAGACCACACCGTTGTTGACTCTCGAAGAAAGTATCATCGCGATGAAGAAGGCTGCGACGTGTGGCTATAAGCCAGCCACGCACACTGCCGCAGCCGGCCGTTAGTCCCGTAACCGCGTCAGCCAATTGACCGCTCTTTCCGTCGCGGCTTCGTAATCCCTTATCGGGCCGCGCCGGAAAGCAGCGGTTTTTTGTTCCTAAGCAGAGCTACCTCCACCCACCGCTAAAGTCCTCTCGAAAATTGCCGATAGGAAAGATGTGCTAGCCCACAGGCGCTGGCCCTCGAGGAACGGATAAGACCCATGCCCAAAAACCTTTCTTGTCGGATTCTTTGCATCCTGTTCGCGCTGGGAGTTTGCGCCAGCCTTCTTCCCGCTCAAAATACGTTGAGTTTCGGCCAGGCATCAGTGTCGCTAGTCTGCGCAAAAGGCGCGGCTGTCTGCAACCCCTCGTTGGTAGGCTTAACAGACAGTAATGCCGGGCCGGACTATTTCGCCATCACGGCCGCGACGGTGCCGTACTGGCTGCAGGTAAGTCCGATGAGCGGCTCGGCCACCACCAGTTCGCAGAACCTGACCTTCCAGCCCAGCCCGGCGGCCGCTTCCTTGGCAGTCGGCCTGTATAGTGCAAGCGTACAGTTTACAGGTCCCAATCTCGTCACCGCTTCGCTTACGGTCAGCTTCGATGTGACCGACAGCGGGGCTACCGGGATCACCGTTCAGCAAGGCAGCACCTACACCACCAGTTGGCAGATGGGCACGGCCTTTCCATCCCTCAGCTTGACGATCTATTCCAACACCACGGTGCCGGTGCCGTTTACCTGCACGATCGCCAGCAATCCGACTCAGGTCGGTGTCAGCAATTGGCTTACGCCCGCCGCCGTTCAGAGCATTGCGTATAGCTGGGGCACAACGATTCCGCTAACCGTGAACCCGACCGCCTACGGACAAGCCGTGCCCGGGGAGACCCTGACCGCCACAGCCACCATTGCATATGGAGCAGCGAGCTCCAAAACCGTCACGATCAACATCACGGCGGCTCCCGCCGCAGCCTCCATCAGCAGTTTCAACCCGTCCTCGGTTCCTGTCCTCGGAGGGGGCTTGGCCGGAAATGTGACGATCGCGATCAATGGCAACAACTTTTCTCAACTCGCTCCAGTGACGAAGGTGTTTACCGGAAGCGGAGCCAACGTCACTCTTTGCGCCGGGTGCACAGTTCATGTCCTGAACAGCCAGAATATGACGGTGGCCATTCCGTACGACTCGACTGGCGCCCCGTTCAAAACGGCGGGCTCGTTGACCATCGGGGTGGCCAACGGTGCGAATCCGGCCGCTCCCCAGAACACGAAAACTTTAACCATCACCACAGCTCCGATCATTAACAGCGTTACCAGCGCCTCTAGCTTCATCGAGCCGGTGCTGGGGGCGGACCCGATCGTGGCGCCATTCGATGTCATCAGTGTCTTCGGCTCCAACTTTTGTCCAACGTCTTTGGCAGCCTGCGCCACTCCCATCGTGGGTACACCGGACGCCTATTTCCGCTATCCAACCTGGCTCAGCCCTGATCCGAACATCGCCGCGCCTGCCCTGCCCCATAAATTGACGGTAATGTTTAGTAAAACAGCAGCCGGCAATCCCGCGTGGGCCAACGTCCCGGCGTATTTGTTGTTCGCCAATAACAATCAGATCAATGCCCTGGTTCCGGCGGCCGTATTGGCGCAAGCCGGAGCAGGTGTGGCCACCGCGAAGATAGTAGTGGCTTTCGATAACTCGGCCACCGCCGCTACCGCCCCCGCGGGCGCCAATAGCTCCGCTCCCTACCTGTTGAACGTCGCGGCTGTCGATCCTGGCGCGTTCACGTTGGACTCTTCCGGTCAGGGCGCGATTCTGGATGCCCAGACATTCGCACTCAATACCTCGTCCGCCCCAGCCGTCGGGGGAACCAGTTCGGTGGCAATCTACGTGACTGGGCTTGGGATTCCCGATAGCACCGGCACCAACGCACCTCAACTGGGTTACAATCCGCCCACCACCTGTCTGGCAGCATTCGGCAATGCCGGCACAAACGCTGCCGCACCAACAGGCTATTTAGGCACAGTCAACACATCCGTCAACGGTGGCGGATATGTAGTGCCCAACGGATACGTACCGCCCGCCGGAGGGTGGAACACCATCGACGGCGCCATCGTCCGGTGGATGCTGCTCTCTTTGAACGTGAATCCTCCCTGCTTCGGACAGGTCGCCAACGATCTGCCGGTCGTCACGATTGGCGGTTCTCCAGCTACCGTGCAGTACGCCGGATTCGTGGCCGATGCGATAGCCGGCCTCTACCAGATCAATGTGGCCGTTCCCAATATAGGCGACGGCGTCGCCGCTCAATACCCGGTGCTGATCACCACTGGAAGCAACATGGGCGGCGTGCCCGCCCCGCCGGTCAAGATCTGGGTCCAGTAGCGCCCGGCCGATCAATCCCTACTGGAAATCAAGCCTTGGACGCCTGAGCCGCCGGAAGAAGCGCCGCCCGCTGTGATTCCAGAAATGCCGCGACGCTCGTGGGGGCGCGCCCGGTTAGCTCCTGTACGGCATTGGACACTACCGCCAGAGTGCCTTTGGCACGCGCTACATCGAAGGAAACCATTATGTCCGCGAAGACTTCGGGGATACCGGCCGCCATCATTCCCTTGCGCAATTCGTCCGCTGGGATCGATGTATAGATAACAGGCCGCCCGGTCAGATCGCTCGCGATCCTCGCCAGATCGGAATGCGTCACTACGGCGGGACCCGTAATGTCCAAAATCTTGCGATTCAACCCTTGCGCGGCCAGGGCTGACGCCGCGGCTCGCGCACAATCCTCACGGGTGACATAGGCAGCTCCGCCATCTCCCGCTGCGGCCACCAGCTTACCGCTCGCGACCGCCTGCGGCAACGAGCGTATGAGGCCTTCGGTATAGACATTGTTGCGCAGGATCGTCCATCCCATCTGGCTCGCTGCCAGAGCCTGCTCGGTCCCGTAATGATCCGGAGCGAACGTGATGGGCGAACCCGGTTCCGGAGCCGTGAGTGAGGTGTAGATCACATGCTTCACGCCCGCCCGCACTGCCGCATCCAGCGCTGCGCGGTGTTGGGCAATGCGCCTCCCCGGCTTGTCTACTGCGTCTGTGCTGATCAGCAGCAGCCGGTCAGCTCCGGCGAACGCGTCGGGAAGCGACCCGGGATCCTCAAAATCGGCTTTCCGGACAACTACCCCACGGGCCGCCAAGTCCGCCAGTTTCTCGGGTTTCCGTGTGGTTGCGATCAGATTCCCGGCCTTTGCCTCCAACAGTAGCTCCAGCACACGCCTGCCCAGTCCGCCCGATCCACCGGTAACTAGTAACGTAGATTCCATCCGATATTGTCCTTTCCGTAGCCTGATTATATTCCCGGTCGAAAACGTTGGATTCCGGAACTTGCGCGTCCGCTCGCCTCGTGGCTTGCCTCCGTGGCTTGACACCAATTCGCGCCCAACATACGATGGTCGAAACTCGAAGAGGGTATTAATTCATGGCGAAATTGAAGAAAAACTCGGTCAATCGTCGCGGTTTTCTAAAAGGCGCCGCTGCGGGAACGGCGGCGCTGGTAACTGGAACAACCGCGGAAGCACAGCAACCCGAGACGCGGCCCAGCGCTCCCCTGCCCTCGGCCCGTTCGCTGGCAGCGGAAACCGCGCCGGTCTCAGCCGCGGTAGAAGTGCTGACGGCCGACCGCCCCGGCTCCGACTTCATGGTGGATGTCCTCAAATATCTCGGCTTCGAGTTCGTGTGCGCCAATCCGGGATCGAGTTTCCGGGCGCTGCATGAGTCGCTCATTAATTACGGTGGCAACAAGACCCCGGAACTGATCACCTGCTGTCATGAGGAGCAGTCGGTGGCTATGGCCGATGGTTACGCCAAGATCGAAGGTAAGCCGCTGGCGGTAATGGCGCATAGCACGGTCGGCCTGCAGCATGCGGCCATGGCGATCTATAACGCGTACGCCGGCCGCTACCCGGTGTTTCTGATCCTCGGCAACACCATCGACGTCAACGCGCGGCGGCCCGGCGTCGAGTGGTATCACAGCGCACAGGATGCCGCGGCGATGGTGCGCGACTACTCGAAGTGGGACGACCTTCCGATCTCGTTGCAACACTTCGCGGAGTCTTCCGTCCGCGCCTACAAGATCTCGATGACGCCGCCCATGGGCCCAGTGGTATTGGTGGCCGACAGCGATTTGCAGGAAACCCCCGTCGCGCCCGAGCTGAAGTTGCACATTCCCAAACTCACACCGGCGTCTCCGCCCGCCGGAGATGCAGCCGCGGTCGCTGCCGCCGCGAAGCTTCTGGTTGCGGCCGAGAATCCGGTGGTGCTTGCCGATCGCGCGGTACGCACCGCGGACGGTCTGAAGCTTTTGGTCGAATTAGCGGAAACACTGCAAGCCCCGGTGGTCGGCGGGAAGTTCCCCACCCGTCACCCTCTCAGCCAGGCCGGCGGCCGCGCGCTCCTGGCGAATGCGGACGTGATCCTGTCTTTGGAGGTTCCGGATCTGTGGGGGACGCTCAACACCGTTCGCGACCAGTTGCACCGCACGACCACCTCGATCCCCAAGTCGAGTACCAAGGTCATCAGCGTTTCTGCCGAAGATCTCTTCCTCAAAAGCAACTATCAGGATTTCCAGCGCTACCCCGAAGTCGATATCGCGATTGCCGCGGATGCCGAAGCCACCCTGCCGTATCTCATCGAGGCGTGCAAACGCCTCATTACCTCTGATCGGAAAAATGCCTTCGCAGAGCGCGGCAAGAAACTGGCGGATGCTCACCGCCAGGGCATCGAACGGGCGCGCACAGAAGCGAGTTACGGCTGGGATTCGAGCCCTATCAGTACCGCCCGCCTATCCGCGGAGTTGTGGGAAGTAGTCAAGGATAAGGACTGGTCGCTGGTAAGTGGAGCACCCTCGCGTCTCTGGAATGTGGACCGGGTCTACCAAACCAGCACCGGTGGCGGCGCCGCGGGCGTTGGTTATGGCGCACCGGCTTCGGTTGGCGGCGCGCTCGCAAACCGGAAGCACGGACGCTTGTCCGTCAGTATCCAGAATGATGGCGACTTGATGTATGGTCCCGGATCATTCTGGACGGCGGCTCATCACCGCATTCCATTGCTCGCGGTCATGCACAACAACCGTGCGTACCACCAGGAAGTGATGCACATTCAGCGCATGGCCAATAGGCACCAGCGCGGCATTACCAATGCCGGCATCGGCACAACCATCACCGATCCCAACATCGACTATGCGGCCCTGGTCCGCGCCATGGGCGTGTACGGAGACGGCCCCATCACCGACCCGAAGGACCTTGGTCCTGCCCTGCGGCGCGCCGCGGATGTGGCGTTAAAGGGAGAGCCGGCCCTGGTCGACGTCGTGACGCAACCGCGATGAGAACGCTCTGAGAGGAAGCCACTATGCGCCTATGCTTGTTGGCCGCTGTTGCGTTATCCCTGGCAGCCCAGACTCCCCCGGCTTCCAAAGAAGGCGCGGCCCCCACTGGCAACGCCCAAAACGGCAAAAAGATCTTCGAAAGTTACGGCTGTTACCAGTGCCACGACCATGATGGGCATGGCGGGGCGGGCGCACGGTTGGCGCCCAACCCCATTCCTTTTGCTCAATTCTCCCGGTATGTCCGGCGGCCCGCCGGCGAAATGCCGCCCTACACCGCCAAGGTGGTGTCCGACCAGGAACTAGCCGATATCTACGCCTTTTTGGGCACGATACCGGCGCCGCCACCGGTGAAAAACATCCCGCAATTGAACCACTAACTATTTCTTGAGTGTCCGGACGTAGGCCACCACGTCATCCACCGATTTGCCTGTAACACTACCGACGGGCTTCATTTTGCCTTTTCCAGCAGTAATGACCTTCTTCAGGTCGTCGTCACTCATCCCCTGAACGGCGCTGGAGCCAAGATCTTTGATATCCACACCCATGGCTTTCGCCATCCCGGGGTTGGCCGTGCCGGCAGCGCCGTGGCAGGCTTTGCAGGCCTTTTCGTAGGTTGCTTTTCCGGCGGTCGCATCTCCGGCCGCGTAGGCCGATCCTATAGAAAATGCAAGCGCCACAGCAATCATCGCAGACTTCATTGAGTATCCTCCTTTGGGTTAGAAACCGATCAACCGGGAGCGCCATTATAGCTCCATGCATGGTGCGTACGGCCGATTGCGACTGAATTGATCCAGTACCAATCACAGCCGTCCTGGGACTGAAAGCAGGTGTTTGGGACTGGCAGTTCCGGCAGTTTCGCTACACAATGACTTCGCGGCCCAATCTTCTTTCCCACCACGCGGTATCCCGATCTCTCGGGAAGGGCCACATGCGCCGGAAAAACCCAATGCGGTCCGGCGCATTTTGATTTTTAGCCGGGCTTTCCGTGCCACGCGCGACTGAATTACCGCCCTGGTACGCGCGGTACTGCCCTTTGTTACGAAGCGGGGATAATCTTTGGTTAATCCGGGTGCGGCACCCAATGGAGTGCTTGAAACGGTTTCAACCCTGGTTGGCCGCACCAATCATCGTGTTCTCCTCGAACGCCGGGATTCGCACGAATCCCGGCTCTCCTTCGAATCACGAGCCGTCCATTTACAAACAGTTATTCCGTCCTGAATCTCTGAAGATGCTTGCGCGCGGCAGTGCCAGGCGGGAAGATTTAAGTAGATGGGCACCTTAATAGAACTCGCGTCAAAGGAGCTGCGGCGCGTTTGCGATCCGGCCAGCCTGGGCTTTCGAACAACTGATGAACTCCCGCTGTTAAACGAGGTGCTGGGCCAGCCGCGCGCAGTGGCTGCCTTCGCCTTCGGCGCGACCTTTGCGGGCGAAGGGTTTAACATCTTCGCCTTGGGCCAAGCGGGGTCCGGAAAAACCACGCTGATCCGTGAGTATCTCGAACACCGCGCCGAGACCCAACCCGTGCCGCCGGATCTCTGCTACGTGTTCAATTTCGAACATGCCCGCAGCCCCATGCCCCTGCGCCTTCCCGCCGGCATGGGAAGCCAGTTCCAAAATGACGTCAACGCCTTTGTCGAGGAATTGAAGACCGAGATTCCCAAGGCCTTCGACAGCGAAGAGTATGGCCGCCATCGCGACCAGGTCATGCAGGAAATGGAAGCGAAGCGCCGCGAGATTCTCACCCACATGGATCAGCGCGCCAGCGATGCGGGATTTCAGTTATTGAAGGGTCCCGGCGGCCTCTTGCTGGCGCCTTCGGCCGGCGGTAAATTGCGCACCGAGGAAGAACTGGAGCAACTCAAGCCTGAGGATCGCGACCGGCTTGCCCGCACCCGCGAGCACCTGCAACATGAAATCGAGGAGCGCCTGCGCGCCATCCGAGAGTTGGAAAAGGGCGCTCGTGACGCACTCCGCAGTCTCGATACAGAAACGGCCGCGTACGCCATCCGGCATCTGGTTGAGGATTTGCGTTCTCGTTATCGCGCTCAGCCCGAGGTTTTGCGCTATCTTGCCGACGTGCAAAATGACGTGACCGAGCACGCGGATGATTTTCGCAAAGGCAAAGAAGCCGAAGCGGCCCCGCCGGGTCTGGCCGCGCTGCTGCCGGATGTCGAAAAGCCGCTGGTCCGGTACCAGGTGAATGTGATGGTGAGCAACCGCGACCGGAAAGGCGCGCCCGTGGTGGTCGAGACGAACCCGACCTATCACAACCTCACCGGCAGGATTGAGCACCAGACCACCTGGGGCGGAGTCGTCACCGATCACACCATGGTCAAACCCGGCGCGCTGCACCGCGCCAATGGAGGCTACCTGATCATTCCCGCCCGCGAGTGCCTCATGAACCCGTTCGCGTGGGAAGGTCTCAAGCGCGCGCTGAAAGACAACGTGCTGCGCATCGAAGAGCTTGGCTCGCAGCTCAGCATGGTGAGCACCGTGACCCTCGATCCCGAGCCGATCCCGCTCGATGTGAAGGTCGTATTGATTGGCAGCCCGGCGATCTATTATCTGTTGCTCGCCTATGACGAAGACTTCCAAAAGCTGTTCAAGATCAAGGCCGATTTCACAAACCGTATGGACCGCGTGGAGCAATCCGAAAAAGGCTACGCCCTGTTCGTGAGCACCATCGCCCATCAGGATCACACGCTGCCGTTCGATGCCGGCGCCGTGGCGCGCGTGATCGAATACGGCTCGCGCGCAGTGGAAGATCAGGACCAGCTCTCCACGCGTTTCGGCGATATCGCGGACCTCGTCCGTGAGGCCGCCCACCGCGCCGGTCAAAACTCGCACCGCGCCGTAACGGCGGCGGACATTCGGGCCACGGAAGAAGCGCGCCGTTATCGCCAGAACCTGATGGAAGAACGCCTGCGGGAAGCGCTGGTCAAAGGAACTCTTCTCGTCGAGGCCTCAGGCGCCGTGGTAGGGCGGATCAACGGGCTTTCGGTGCTCAGCCTCGGCGATTACGCGTTCGGCCACCCCGTGCGCCTTACTGCCGCGATCGCACCAGGACGCCGGGGAGTGGTCAGCATCGAGCGGGAAGTCGAGTTAAGCGGACCCATTCATGGCAAGGGAGTGTTGATTCTGAGCGGCTATCTGCTGCGCCAGTACGGCCGCGTGCACCCGCTCAGTCTTTCGGCCAGCCTGGTATTTGAGCAGTCGTACAGCATGGTGGATGGCGACAGCGCGTCACTCGCCGAGTTGTGCGTCCTGATCTCGGCCGCCGCGGATCTGCCCCTGCGCCAAGACATCGCCGTAACCGGTTCCGTGAACCAGCACGGCCAGGTACAGGCGGTAGGCGGCGTGACCGAAAAAATCGAAGGCTTCTTCGACTTATGCCGCGCCAGGGGGTTGACGGGCACACAAGGCGTCCTGATCCCCGCTGCCAACCGCCGCCACATCATGCTGCGCGACGACATAGTGGAGGCCGTCTCAGCAGGCCAGTTTCACATCTGGCTGGCGGACGATGTGAATACCGCCCTCGAGTTGCTGACTGGCCAGAAGGCCGGCGAGCCGGACGCGACGGGCGAATTCCCTAAAGGCACGGCGCACGCGGTAGTAGCACATCGGCTGAGTGAGTACGCGGAAAAACTTCGCGCCCTCGGCGGTGAGGAGAAAAAGCCTGAGCTCGAGCCGATCGCGGTCTGAGTGACCCGATTGCGACAGCACTCGCGATTCGTGCGCTCTACGACGTCGTGGTGATTGCCAGGGTGGGGTCGGGCCTTCCGGCCCGCCCGCCGCGCGGAAGCGCGGCTGCAGCCCGGAAGGGCTGGCCCCACATCCCACTAATTCCCCGCCACCACTCGCTCCGCGCCATCGATCACCAGAAAATCCACAATCGCCCTTTCCGACTTCAAATTCAGTCCAAGTTGCCCGCGCATCGCATCGATAAGCAGCGACGGGTCCAGCGGATTCGGCTGGCTCTCATCGGGCGTCAGATCCAGTGTGAAATCAAAGTCGCCATCGAGACCAGTCTTGTTCACAATCACCCGCCCCAGTTGGCGTGCGAACGTGTCGTCTAATTGCGCCAAGGAGAACCGCGTTGCCACAATGTGGTACGTGGAGACCTTTTGATCGGGCCCCGTCTGCGGGACGATTCGCAGTGAGTGGGCCTCATCTTCTTTAGGCGGAAAAAGTTTCGGTGCGGTCTTTCCTGCCGAGATCATGTAGACGGGAAGCTCCTTACTCTCATGATGGAGCTTCAATAGAAACCGCTCGGCCAGCAGAGTCTGCACCATCTGTTTCATCTGATTGTCAGAGACATTGCCTTCGGCCTTCGCAACGACGTCGTAACGGTCACTCTCGATCCAGGCCGGGCCACCCGCGTGCTGCGATGGCTGAATGTCATAGGCCCATTCCAGCAGGAACTTCAGCGTTGTAGCATTCGCTTGGAATCTGCCGCCCGGATACGTAAACCGGACCATTCCGGCATGTTCGCCGGGGGGCGCGGGCGTCCCCGGTTTGCACGGCGTGATCGAGGCAACTTCAAACGCAGGCGTCTTAGACACACTCTGGCTGTGGCCGTAAGGTACTAACAAAACCAACAAGGTCGCGACTGCGAGAACTCTGGTCATGCGTCCGATTATAGAAGGTCTTGGCCGCCGCTCGGGTTTAGAAACGTCAAGCTCTGTCCAGAACTGTAAAGCGCCTTAACACTCCTTGACAGTGCAGCGCGACAGCGGGGTTTTTGAATGAAGACGTCCGCTCTTCCGATGGAACGCCTGCTGGTGGTCGACGACGATGCCGAGCTCTGCCAACTCGTCACCCGCTACCTGGAGCATGAAGGCTTCGAGACGAATTGGGCCCCCAGCGGCGCCCTCGGTGTCGAGCGCGCACTCACTGAAGACTACTCGCTGATCATGCTGGACGTAATGATGCCGGACACGGACGGTTTCGACGTGC
>DATJAK010000319.1:0-13632 GCA_035516375.1 Bryobacteraceae bacterium | reverse complement strand
GAATGTGACGGCCTGACCAATTTCCGCGTGATCCCCAGCGCCGTGCTGTTGCCGGTTTCCACAGAAGAGGTGCAGGCCATTGTGCGCATCTGCCACCGCGAGCGCATTCCCTTCGTGGCGCGGGGGTCGGGCACCGGTCTGAGCGGCGGCGCGCTGCCGGTAGAGCACGGAATCGTCATCAGCCTGGCGCGCATGAACCGCATTTTGGAAGTGGACCTCGCCAATGCGCGCGTGGTCGTGGAACCGGGCGTCATTAATCTGGATGTGACCGGGCGCGTGGCCCATGCGCGCTATTTCTATGCGCCCGATCCTTCCTCGCAATCGGTTTGCAGCATCGGCGGCAACGTGGCCGAAAACTCTGGTGGCGCGCATTGCCTCAAGTACGGGTTCACCACCACACACGTGCTGGCGCTCGAAGTAGTGCTTCCCGATGGCAGCCTGGTTCACTTGGGAAAGAAAACCCTGGACGCGCCCGGCTACGATCTCGCCGGCGTTTTCGTCGGCTCGGAGGGGACGCTGGGCATCGCCACGAAAATTACACTGCGCGTGGTGAAACGGCCGGAGTGCATTCAAACCCTGCTGGCGGCGTTTCCCTCCACGACTGAAGCCGGCGCGGCAGTCAGCGGCATCATTGCGGCCGGGATGCTACCGGCGGCCATCGAGATGATGGACAACCTGGCAATCCAGGCTGCCGAAGCCGCGGTGCACGCCAACTATCCGGATTGCGGCGGACTGCTGCTGGTGGAGCTGGACGGGCCGGAAGCGGAGGTCGAGACGCTGGCGGCGCAGGTGGGCGACATTTGCCGGAGCCATGGCGCGAGCGAGATTCGCGTGGCCCAAACCGAAACCGAGCGCGCTCTGTTCTGGAAGGGAAGGAAGGCGGCCTTCGCGTCGGTGGGGCGCATTTCGCCCAACTACATCGTGCAGGATGGCGTGATACCGCGCACGGCGCTGCCGGAGATCCTGGATGAGATCGCGGTTTTGGGCAAGGCATCAGGCCTGCGCGTGGCCAACGTTTTCCACGCGGGCGATGGCAACCTGCACCCGCTGGTGATGTACGATCGCCGCATCGCCGGACAGGAACAGGCAGCGGAGGAACTCTCGCTGCGCATTTTGGAGCTATGCATCGAGAAAGGCGGATCGATCACCGGCGAGCACGGGGTCGGCGAAGAGAAGAAATATATGTTGGCCAAGATGTTCGCCGAGCCGGACCTGGATACGATGCAGCGGGTGCGCTGCGCCTTCGATCCGCTGCTGCTGGCGAACCCCACCAAGATTTTTCCGCGGCCCCGGTTGTGCGGCGAAAAACCCGGTGAGTATGTCCCACACCCGCTCGAAACCGCCGGCGTGGCCGAGCGTTTCTGATCCATGGACCATTTGCGCGACGCGCGCGTAATCGAACCCGCCAGTGAAGGAGAGGTGAGCACCGCCCTGCGCTGCGCCAATCAGGACGGCCTGGCGGTGATTCCCCGCGGCGGAGGGACGAAGCTCGACTGGGGCAATCCACTCTCGCGGGCCGATGTTACCTTGTCCACCGCGAAGCTCCATCGCGTGCTGGAGCATGCCTGGGCCGATCTGACGGTCACCGTCGAGGCCGGCTGCACGGTCGCGGACTTGCAACGCACGCTAGCGCAACACGGGCAGCGGTTGGCCATCGATGTTCTGTGGCCGGAGCGGGCCACTATCGGGGGCATTCTCTCCACCAACGACAGCGGCGCGCTGCGCCTGGTTTACGGCGGATTGCGCGATTTGGTTATTGGCGTCACTCTGGTGCTGGCCGATGGCACAATCGCCAGAAGCGGCGGCAAGGTGGTAAAGAATGTTGCCGGCTATGATCTGCCCAAGCTGGCCACCGGAGCGATGGGAACGCTCGGGGTGATCGCGCAGGCGACGTTCCGGCTGCATCCCCTGCCGCGGAATGCAAGGGCGATTACGATCGCCGCCGGTGATGTGGATACGGCGGAGGCGCTGCTGCTGACTTTGCAGTCGGCCACGCTCGCGCACGCTGCGTTACAAGTTCGATTTCGCGCGGGCGCCGAGCCGCAGATCGATGTTCTCTTCGAGGGCACCGAGGCCGGGATCGCGTCGCAGGAAGAGCGCGTTCGCGAACTGGTCCGGTCGGCTGTGGTCGCCGTAGCGGCGCCGGAGGCCTGGAAAGCGCGCGAGCAGGTCGCCAACTCTGGCGCGGTGGCGAAGTTCAGTATTCTTCCGTCGCAGATCGCCAAAACGATGGCCGCAATCGAGCGGGTGGGACGCGCGGATTGGAGCGCGGTCGTCCAGGCTACCGGCATCGGCTGGCTGGCGCTCGATCGGCCGCTCGAAGAATTGCGCGCGCAACTGGAGCATGAGGGCGGATCGCTGGCGATCCTGCGCGGGCCGCGTGCGGACGCATGGGGCGATCCCGGCGACGCGCTGCCGCTCATGCGCGCGGTGAAACAGCAATTCGATCCCAAGGGCACTTTGAATCCGGGCCGGTTCGTGGGGGGGATTTGACAACGCCGAAGCCCGCGTTCGATTCGCACCATCCGCCCGACCCCGCCCTGCTCAACCAGTGCGTGCATTGCGGCTTCTGCCTGCCGGCGTGCCCTACCTATGTTCTGTGGGGCCAGGAAGCCGACTCGCCGCGCGGCCGAATTTATTTGATGAACATGGCCAGCAATGGCGAAACCGCCATCACGCCCCAATGGGTGGAGCACATCGACGCTTGTCTTGGCTGCGTCTCCTGCATGAGCGTGTGCCCATCAGGCGTCGATTACGGAAAGCTGATTGAAGCGACGCGGGCGCAGATTGAGCGCGTGCATCCGCGGCCGCTGGGAGAACGGCTCCACCGCTGGACGCTGTTTCAGTTATTTCCAAAGCCCGGCCGGCTGCGGCTGCTGTGGTATCTGCTGGCGGCTTATCAGAAATCCGGAGCGCAGTTTCTGTTGCGCCGCTCGGGCCTGCTCAAACTGCTGCCGGCACGCTGGCGGGCTATGGAGGCGCTAGCGCCCAAGCTGGCCCCGCGGCAGCCGATCGCACCCGTCACTCCCGCACAGGGCGCCAAGCGATTGCGGGTGGGGCTGATGCTCGGTTGCGTGCAGCGAGAATTTCTGTCCGAGGTAAACGCCGCCACTGCGCGCACGCTGGCTGCGGAAGGTTGCGAAGTGATGTCGCCGCCGGAACAGCCCTGCTGCGGCGCGTTACTGGTGCATGCCGGCGAAGAAGCGCCCGCGCTGGCGCTGGCGCGGCGGATGATCGATGTCTTTGAAAAGGCCGGTGTCGATGCGGTCGTCACCAACGCGGGCGGCTGCGGGTCGAACGCCAAGGACTACGGCCACCTGCTGCGCGACGATCCTCAGTACGCCGAGCGCGCCCGGCGCTTTTCGGAAAAGTGCAAGGACGTGACCGAGCTGCTCGAAGAGTTAGGCCCCCGCGCCGAGCGCCATCCCTTGCCGATGCGCGTGGTGTATCACGACTCGTGCCACCTGCAACACGCGCAAAGGGTGGGCACGCAGCCGCGAGCGTTGCTGGCCGCGATACCAGGCCTCGAGCTGATTGAGATTCCCGAAGCCGCCCTCTGTTGCGGTTCCGCCGGAATTTATAACCTCGTGCAGCCGAAGACTGCGGACGAACTGGCCGATCGCAAAGCCCGCCTCATCGCTCCGAATCGGCCCGACGCCGTGGCCACCGGCAACGTGGGATGCATGTTGCAGATTGGCGCCGCATTAGCCCGAAATGGCCATGCCGTGCCGGTGGTTCACACGGTTCAATTGCTCGATCGATCGCTGCGGAACGCGCCGCCTCCGTTGTTATGATGAAGGGATGCGAAAAGTCGCTTTCGTCATCCCGTTCCTCGCCATTTCTCTAGCCCAGGCGCAGGACCTCCCGGAAGGCAAGGGCAAGGACCTGCTAATGAAGATTTGCGCCGATTGCCACGGCCTCGACATCATCGTCAGCCAGCGCGCTACCAAGGACGGTTGGGCCTCGATCGTCGATTCGATGGTTGGGCGCGGCGCTAGCGGCACCAAGGAAGAACTGGACACGATCGTCGACTATCTGGCGAAGAACTTCGGACCGGACGACAAAGACAAAAAGGCCGACAAACAGGTTCGCGTTGGGCCGATTGCGCCAGCGCGCGCCGCGCGGTAACGGCCTTGTGGGACAGACCATCGTTGTTTCTGGTCTGTCTCTTCTGACGGAGCCGGCAGACGACAGACATCGATCGTCTGCCCCACGACAATCGCTGCCCTACGGCTTCATCTGCGGGTCCCAGTGCTCGTCGGCCTTGCCATCGACGATGCGCCACATGTCGAACCACGTAGTAGTGTAGGGTTGGCCCTTCGAATCTTTCCGTTCAGCAGCAGTCACCACCGTGACCACGTCGCCATCGGCTAAGACCGCAACAACGGGAGCGCGCAACTCCCCGCACGGCTCTTCGCGTTTCCGGTGCATGCTCTCGAAGAACTTCACCACGCCCGCGCGTCCCGAGGCTGCCAGCGGGTTGTGTTGGATGTAGCGCTCGGTGAGCCACTTATCGGCTTGATCCCAATAATTACACTGCAGCAGTTCCTTCTCGATGTGATAGGCGGCCTGCTTCATGGCGTTCAGCCGGGGGTTCTTGTCTTTGAAGAGAGCAACCGGATCGGCGGCGCCTTTCACCGGATCTTGCGCGATGGCCGGCAGGCAGGCGAAGGCCGTGACAAACAGGGCACCCAATGTTAATCGAAGTTTCATGGGTACCATGGTTAGCCACGCGCAGAGGCGCTGTCAAGCGCGCCTAGGCGTGTGTCAAGGCAAAGGGCCGCGATCCCCCTTCCAGCGGCGTGCCCGACCCTCCCGATGGGGGCACAAGGCCGGAACTCATTGCAAAGACGATTTGCATCGCAACCGCGGATGCCGAACCCCTCCTGCTCAAAGTATTATGGACCTCATCAGCTGAGCTAGAATAAGCACAACGCGTCCTGCAAGAAGAATCTAAATCAAAAGGCCTTGTGGACTGGCATTTCTCACCCTGTTAACTGCATGCTGCGCGAGTTGGACGCAAACATCCGGGATTTCTGAAACCACCGTTATACCTCAGATTGTAGACGGAGGGGCTTGGACAACCACTCTAGCTCTTACCAACACAACCGCTAACGCGATCCAGGTCACCTTGTATTTCTTCGAAGAAACAGGTGGGGGCGGAACGCGGCCCTGGAGCCTCAACTTTGTCGAAGCGGCTTCCGCGCAGCCAATGTTCCTCGCCCTTCCTCCTGGGAGTACATCGTTCTTACACACCATGGGAACGGCGTCCTCCGCAACCGTTGGCTGGGGAGAAGTATTGTGGGCAACCGGCTCTGGAGCGGTGATTTTTGCCTATTCCGTATTTACGCAACGTGTACCAGGTCGGGGGGCACAAGAGGAAACCGCTGAAGCAATACCTTTAATTGACGGCCGATACCTGGTGCCCTTCGACGACACGGGCGGAGCCGTCACCGCAATCGCGATTGCGAATGCTTCTAATTCCGTGGTTAGCCAATCCGTTTCTGTCGGAGTGCGAACTGCCGATGGGGGTGTTACCCAGTTACCTCCAATTACAGTCCCCACCTTGGGTCACATGTCGTTTGCGTTTCCGGCGCAATTTCCGAGCACGGCCAACCAACGCGGCCTCGCAGAATTCGCTACTGACAGCCTCGGTATCGCGATTATTGCGCTTCAATTCGATGCCGGCGCTTTCACGACGGTCCCTGTGTATGCGGTTAGCGGGCCGCCGATCATCATAACGCCGAACTGATCGCCCTGCAAGAAGCCCAGCAAGCGCGCCTAGGCGTGAGGTGCAACCCTTTTGCCGGCCAGCACCGTGGCGCTCGGAAAGAGTCTCTGCCGCCCCGTCCGCTTGTTCATGTAATTGTCGACAAACTCAAAGTTCCCTTCGCGCAACTCCAGGACAGCGATATCTGCCGGAGCGCCGGGTTTCAATGTTCCTTTGTCGCGGAAGACCGGAAAGACGCGGGACGCATTCACCGTCGCGCACGCAATGACCTGGTCGAGGGGCATTCCCAGCATCAGGAATTTCGACATTACGTTTGGAAAATCGATGACCTGCGCGGTGCGGCCCTCGGGAGTCCAGTCGGTGGAAAACGTATCCGGCAGGAAACCGGCGGCGAGGATCTGCTCCGCCATGTCCCAGCGCAAATGGCCGGTGCGTCCATTGCCCAGGTCGAATTTCACGCCGCGCCGGCGAGCGGCCATCACCGCGGGCAGAATGTGCCCGGAGTCATCGATGATGCTGTTGGGCGGCGGCGCAAACATGTGCGTGACCACATCGCCCGATTTGAGCAGATCGACCAGCTTGGAGATCGGCGACATCGTCTGCCCCATGTGGATCATCACCGGCAGATGGAACGACGAGGCTACTTCCTGCGCACGGCGCAGCACCTCGAAATCATTCGCGCCGGCCACATCGCGCGAGAGGCGCGCCTTCACTCCGGCGATCATGTCGCGGTTGTGGCTGATGGCTTCCTTCGCGGCGGCGACATCGGCCCGGTTGATGTCCATCGTGTCGCCTTCCGGCAGGATCCCGGCCCGTCCGATGTTGATGAGCACGCGGCACGGTTGCGGCGCCGTTTTCGCCACGGCGATGATTTCGCCGATCCGATCCGCGCCCTGCGACCCCGCATCGATGATGCCGGTCACGCCATCGGCCAGGCACAGCTCCGGCCCTTCTTTCATACGGGCTGCATGCGTGTGGATATCGATGAGTCCCGGCGCCACCAACTTGCCTTGCGCGTCGATCATTTCGGCCGCCCCGGCGGAAATGTTGGCTTCGATCGCCGCGATGCGGCCATTGGCAATCGCCACGTCGCGGATAGCGTCGAGCTTGCGCGAAGGGTCGATGACGCGTCCGCCCTTAACGATCAGGTCGTACTTACCAGCCGCGAGCAAGCGCGGAACGCGAAAAGATGCTCCCGCAGCCGTGGCTGCGCTTAAGAATTGACGCCTGTTCATCACCTACTCCTCAAGGCTTCACACAACTGAAATTGGCCGCTTCATCGATACTGCCGCTGCCCTTGTAGCGCGCCACCTGCGGGTAGACGCAGAGCGGCCGCGTGCGCACCACTTTGTTATCCACGATCCGGCTCGCCGCAATCTGCTCCGGAGCGCTGCCCGATTCCACCCAGCGGACCAGGGGCGTGTCCGCGTCGAAGGTGCTCGTGCCCACGCCGCCGCCGCAGTGGAACATGCCGGGCACCATAAACA
Source organism: Bryobacteraceae bacterium (assembly GCA_035516375.1). Classification (GTDB taxonomy): domain Bacteria; phylum Acidobacteriota; class Terriglobia; order Bryobacterales; family Bryobacteraceae; genus PSRJ01. The sequence continues at coordinate 6,414 of DATJAK010000319.1, read as the reverse complement.
GGCGGAAGAAATCCGCGGTCTTGCTGCCCATCCGCTCCGCCACTTTCTCGTAGTATTCGACGCCCATCATGGGGTTCAACTGCGGATCGGCCCAGCCGAAATACATGATGAGCTTTCCGCCGTGGCGCTCAAATGCGGAGAGGTCCGCGTCGGTCGCATTCATGATCTGGCCGAGTGCTCCGATACGGGCCGGGTCGCGGTCGATATCGAAGCGGCTGAGCGGGTAGGGGTCCTTCTCGGGAAACGCCATGAATTGGAGGAACGTTTCCGCATAGCGCGTCCAGGTGCTCCCGTTGGGGCCATTCACTGCCTGGCCGATCCAGCCGCTCTGCCCGTTGGGGCCGGCGATTTCCGCGCCAAAAAGCCAACCCGGAAACAGACGCTTGCCTTGGCTCACGACGTCGCTATGCACGCGCTCGAGCGACGCGATCTCCGCAGGTGTGAAGCAATCGGGCTTGTCCAGGCCGGCCGCGCATTTCGGCAGATCGCGCGCCACCTCGAATCCGCAGCGGCGCGGATCGTCGATCAACCCGTCCTTCAATCCATCCTTGGCATCGCACTTCTCGTATACGGCGTCGGAAACCAGCTTGAGCTTGGAAGCAGGAATGGGGTTGTTGGCGAGGCCTTGCATCCACCACGCGCGCGCCAGCATGGTTCCGGTGTTGTCGAGGGCCGGCGCTCCGGCCAGGATGCCGTCGAAATCCGCGGGAAACCGCTGCGCAAAGATCAGCGCCTGCCGGCCGCCTTGCGAGCAGCCATCGAAATACGCTTTCGTGGGCGCCTGGCTGTAATAAGCGCGCACCAGGCGCTTGGCGGTTTCGGCGGTCAGGTGCAACGAGCGGAATCCGAAATCGACGAGCTTCTGCTCGTTGACCGCGAAGCTCGCTCCTGGCTCCGTCGCCGCGGAGTGGCCGGTGTCTGTCGCGGCCGTGGCGAAACCGTGCTGGAGGGCGCGGCCGCGGTTAGCCACGCGGTTGGGCGCATTGAACGATTCTCCCGCAAATCCGCCGTTGCCGAACATGTAGAGACGTCCGTTCCAGGCCGTCGGCAGGTTCACCTCGATGTTGATTTGTGGCGCAATCAGCACGCTTACGCGGCAGTGTTCCGGGACGTCGCCCGCAGCGGGAATCAGCGATGCGCCGATCACAGATAGCTCGTAGTCGGTCAAGTTCCGCAGTTCGCCGCAGACGGTTTTGGCGCTGACGGTTCCCCCCGGCGCATTCCAATCGCGGAATTGCACGCCGCCGGCGCCCTGTCCCCACATAGTGGCCGCAAGAATCAATGTTGCGATGAATAAACGCATCCCGGCCCTCCTGGTTCATCTATGCTACACCGGTGTGGGACAGGCCATCGTTTTTCAGTGGCCTGTCGTCTTGACGGACGCGGAGGCAGGAGACAGAAAACGATCGCCTGCCCCACTTCGGCTCCGGCCGAAATCGATAGACTGAGGTATGCTTCACCCGCGCCTTTGGATTTCTGCCCTTGCCATTCTTGCATCGGTGCTACCAGCGCAGACGCCACACAAATGGGCGATCGTGATGCACGGCGGGGCGGGCACCTTGAGCCGTGGTCCGAACGCTAATAACGAGGCCGCCTATCGGACCGCGCTCAGCAAGTATCTCCAAGCGGGCGCCGACGTTCTTGCCAAAGGCGGCACCTCACTCGACGCGGTCGAAAAAGTGATCGGTTTCATGGAAGACGATCCGCTGTTCAACGCCGGACGCGGCGCCGTTTTCACCGCGGATGGGAAGAACGAACTGGACGCCGCCATCATGGACGGGGCAACCCTTCGAGCAGGCTCCGCCGCAGGTGTGACGCGAACACGGCATCCCATCAGCCTGGCGCGCGCCGTGATGGAGAAATCGCCGCATGTAATGTTGATCGGCGCAGGTGCAGATGCGTTCGCGAAGGAGGCCGGCCTAAAGCAGGTCGATCCGAGCTTCTTTTTCACCGAGCGGCGCTGGCAGGAGTTGATTCGCCAACTGAAGAAAGAGGACCGCCCCCTGCCCGCGCGGCCCTCCGGCGCGCCACCGGAGCCGGCGCAACCTACCGCGCAGTTGCCGGCGGCCGAGCACGGTCACTTCGGAACCGTCGGTGTGGTTGCACTGGACCAGCAGGGCAGCCTCGCGGCCGGAACTTCCACCGGCGGCATCACCGGCAAGCGCTGGGGGCGCGTGGGCGATTCGCCCATCATCGGCGCCGGAACGTACGCGGCCAATTCTTCCTGCGCCGTATCGGGAACGGGCGCGGGCGAATTCTTCATCCGCCTGACCGTGGCCCGCGAGATTTGCGCGCTGGTTCAATATGAGCATCTGAGGCTTCAGGCCGCGGCCGATGAGATTGTGCAGAAGCGTTTGGTGGCCATCAAAGGAGATGGTGGCGTGATCGCGCTCGGCCCCGATGGACAGGTCGCCTGGAGTTTCAACACTTCGGGGATGTATCGCGCCCGGCTCAGCGAAGGCGGAAAGCCGCAGGTCTCTATATATAAGGACGAGCCGTGAAGCGCCACAGAACCGCGCGCGTCAGCAAGCGGAGCCCGCATGCCCGAGCGACCCTCGTCGTCCTCGCCCTCCTCGCGCTCCACGCTTCCGCGCAGACGCCCACCGTCCTTCGCCCCGCTCGTGTCTTCGATGGCGAATCGATGCATGAGGGCTGGATGGTTCGGGTGAACGGCGACCGCATCGAAAGCGCCGGGCCTTCTGTCGATACCGCCGGCGCAACGGTGATCGACCTTCCCGGCATGACGCTGCTGCCCGGTCTCGTCGAAGGCCATTCCCACGTGCTCCTCCACCCGTACAACGAGACGCCTTGGAATGACCAGGTCGCTCACGAAGGGCTGGCATTGCGGGCGGCTCGCGCGGTGAACCATTTGCGCGCCACGCTGATGGCGGGCTTCACTACCATCCGCGATCTGGGAACGGAAGGCGCCGGGTATGCCGACGTCGAGCTCAAACAGGCCGTGAACGAAGGGATCATTCCGGGACCGCGCATGTTGGTTGCGACGCGCGCGATCGTAGCCACCGGCTCCTACGCTCCCAAAGGTTTCGCCCTCGAATGGCGCGTGCCGCAAGGCGCGGAAGAAGCTGACGGCGTCGATAGCCTGATCCGCGTGGTGCGCGATCAGATAGGCCACGGCGCCGATTGGGTCAAGCTCTATGGCGACTACCGCTGGGGCCCGCAGCCCGGCGCGCATCCCACTTTTTCCGAGGAGGAGATGAAGCTCGCGGTGGCCACCGCCAAGAGCGCCGGCGCCCCCGTTGCGGTTCACGCGGCCAGCGCGGAGGGCATGCGCCGCGCCATTCTGGCTGGAGCCGAAACCATTGAACATGGCGATGAAGGAACGCGCGAAGTTTTCCGGCTGATGGTGGAGCGCCACGTGGCGTTGTGTCCCACGCTCGCCGCCGGCGATGCCACTTCTCAATACGCTGGTTGGAAAAAAGGACAACAGCCGGAGCCCGCGAGCATCGCCGCCAAGCGCGCCAGCTTCCAGGCTGCACTGGAGGCCGGCGTCACCATCTTGAGCGGCAGCGACGTCGGCGTTTTCCCCCACGGCGACAACGCGCGCGAACTGGAGCTGATGGTGCAGTACGGGATGCAGCCGTTAGCGGCGCTCAAAGCCGCCACATCCGTTGCGGGCCGCGTCCTGCACATGGATATTGGGGTGGTGAAACCGGGCGCCTTCGCGGATCTGATCGCTGTCAGCGGCGATCCCACGCGCGACATCTCGGTGCTACGTCATGTCGGGTTCGTCATGAAGGGCGGGACAGTGTACAAGCAGTAAGTGGGGCCCGGCTTTTAGCCTGCCGCCGAGCTTTCCGATGTGCGGACCCGTTCCAGGCGGCCCGGCGTCGTGTTGTCCCGCCGAAACGCGCAACGTCGGCCAGAAGGCCAACAGCAGGAGTTTGGACATTCCCCACAGACGACGCAAAGCGATCGCAAATTCACCGCTCTTGAGGAACGCAATGCGCAATGCTGAAATATCAAACACTTAGCCTGGGGAGCGTCCCTCCGTTGAATGGCCTCGCGCAGCGGGCAGACCGCTCCCTACGGTCGCGGCTTCAGAAACGAGCTGCTTTCCGAGCCGTGACCAGAGGGAGCGGTCTTCCATCACCCGAACACCCGCTTGAAGATCTGGTCCACGTTGCGAAGCTGCCGCACCAGCGAAAACGCCTCGGCGATCTGCTCGGGCGAGAGCGCGGCACGGATCTCCGGATCCGCTTCGATGGCGGCGCGGAAATCGCCCTCTTCTTCCCAGGCTCTCATGGCATGACCCTGCACGATGCCATAGGCTTGCTCGCGCAGCATGCCGGCGGCGGCAAGGTCGAGGAGCAACTGGCCGGAGAACACCAGGCCCCGGGTTAGTTCCAGGTTACGCCGCATGCGCTCGGGGTAGACCATCAGGCGGTCCACCAGTTGCGTCGTTTTGTCGAGCAGGTAATCCGCCAGGATCGTGGAGTCGGGCAGAATCACGCGTTCCACCGACGAGTGCGAGATGTCGCGCTCGTGCCATAAAGCCACGTCTTCGAAAGCAGCCTGCGCGTTGGCGCGGACCACACGCGCCAATCCGCAGATTTGCTCCGAGGTTACCGGATTCCGTTTGTGCGGCATGGCCGAACTGCCCTTCTGGCCCTTCGAAAAGTACTCCTCCGCTTCGCGCACTTCCGTCCGCTGCAAGTGCCGCACTTCGAGAGCGATCCGTTCGCACAGCGCCGTAACCAGCGCCAGCGTGGCGATGAAATGCGCGTGGCGATCCCGCGGGATCACCTGGGTGGTTGCGGGCGCCGGGCGCAGGTTCAGGCGCACGCAGATGCGCTCCTCCACTTCCGGGCCGATGTGCGCGTAGGTGCCCACGGCACCTGACGTTTTCCCGACGCGCAGATCCTCCGCCGCCGCCCGCAGGCGGTCCAGGTTGCGGGCCGCTTCGTCGTACCAGATAGCCAGCTTGAGGCCGAAGGTGATCGGTTCGGCGTGGACGCCGTGGGTCCGCCCGATCTGCACGGTGTGTTTGAACTCCAGGGCTCGCCGCTTCAGTACGGCCTGCAAGGCCTCCAAGCCGGTAATCAGAATCTTCGAGGCCTGATGCAACTGCAGAGCTTGCGCCGTGTCCACGATGTCATTGGAAGTCAGCCCGTAGTGCAGCCAGCGCGAGGCCTCGGCATGCCCGGCGCGCGCCATGGTTTCGGCCACCGACATGGTGAAGGCGATCACGTCGTGCTTCACCTCTTTCTCGATTTCGAAGATGCGCGCCACGTCAAAGCCGGCATGCTGCCGCAGGAGCCGCGCGGCTTCGGCCGGCACTACGCCCAGCTCCGCCAGCGTTTCCGAGGCCGCCAATTCCACTTCGAGCCATTGCTGAAACTTGTTCTGGTCGCTCCAGATCCGGCCCATTTCGGGCCGCGTATATCGGGGAATCATGGACTAAAAGCGAAACACTTCCGAAGGGCTATGCTGGCCCGCGATGCTCAGCCGCGTCCGGAGGCCCCGCGCTTCGAGCGCCTGCTGGGCGAACATGCGCACGATCTCGGGGTGGTTGTTCTGCTCGCTGAGGTGGCCGAGCACCAGGTTGTTGATCGTGTGATCCAAATCTTCGGTCAGGTATTCCGACATCATTAGATTCGAAAGATGCCCCACGCGGCTCATCACGCGCTGCTTCACCGACCAGGGATACGGCCCCACTTTGAGCATGTCCAGGTCGTGGTTGGCTTCGAGCAGGAGCAGGTCCGTCCGGCGCAGATGGTATTTCACCGAAACGGGAATATAGCCCAGGTCGGTAACCAGGCCGATGCGCACGTCGCCAGCCTCGAAGCAGAAGCCTACCGGATCGAGTGCATCGTGCGGAATGCTGAAGCTGTTCACCTCGATGTCGCCGATCTGAAAGCCGGCGCCTGCCTGGAACGGCATGAGACGCGGATCGGATTCGCCCCAATCGATGGCGGGCACCGTGAGGCGCGTCAGATAGATTCCCGCCCGCACTTTCTTGCTGCGCGCCAGCACCGGCAGGCCGGACACGTGATCCGAATGTTCGTGGGTGATGAGGATGGCGTCGAGCCGTTCGATTTCCTCGCCGATGAGCGCCAGCCGGCGGCTGAGCTCTTTTACGCTCAGACCGGCGTCGATCAGGATGCGGGTGTTGCCTGTGGACAGCAGGGCGGCATTGCCGGAACTGCCGCTCGCCAGCACGCAGAAAGATACGATGGAGATCTCCTAGATTCTCCAGAATACAACGTGGCGGGTGGTGGGGTCGGGCTTTCTAGCCGGCGCCGTCGCTCGAAGGCGCCGCCCGGAAGCCCGGCGGGTCGCGGTAGGGACGGCGGGTTTCCCGCCGCCCCCCGCACAGACCCGTGCTGGCGCTACTAACGCACACGGTTCCTACCTCGGATGTTGGGATGCTTGGCGTCGAAGCGCACGTCGGGA
>DATJAK010000318.1:0-21612 GCA_035516375.1 Bryobacteraceae bacterium | reverse complement strand
AAATCCTGCAACCCTATCCCGACGTGCGCTTCGACGCCAAGCATCCCAACATCCGAGGTAGGAACCGTGTGCGTTAGTAGCGCCAGCACGGGTCTGTGCGGGGGGCGGCGGGAAACCCGCCGTCCCTACCGCGACCCGCCGCCTTTCCAGGCGGCGCTCCACGCCGAAGCGCGGCGGCGGCCCCAAAAGGCCGGCCCCTCTGACCAGGAGAATTCCTTACCGCTCCGCCCTATTCTTCATGACTGTATCGCGGTTCAGCGACCCCGTCACCGCTTCCCCCGTAATCAGCCTCGCACCACGGCTGAACGTCAAATACTGAAATCCCCACTGCACGAACACCAGCACCCGGCTCTGAAATTGCACCAGGTACATCAGATGGACGAATAGCCACACCAGCCACGCGATGAGACCGTGCAGATGGAAGCCGAATATCCGCGCCACCGCAGCCGCGCGGCCGATCACCGCAATGTCGCCCTTATCGAAATAATGGAACGGTTTCACGTCGCGTTGCCCCTGGAGCCGCGCCACGATCGCCTTCGCCGCATACCCGCCGCCCTGCATCGCCACCTGCGCCACACCAGGCAGCGGTTTGCCATCCGGCCCGTCGACCTGAGCCAGGTCGCCGATCACACAAATCTCGGGATAACCGGGCAGAGTGAGATCGGGCTGCACCTTGAGCCGGCCCATCCGATCGGTCTCCGCACTCGTGCGTTTCGCCAGGATCCGCCCGAAACCGCCAACATGCACCCCGCCGGCCCACAGGACCGTCTTGGTTGGCAGCCGATTCACCGTCCCGCCAGGCGGCCCATACGAAATGCCGTCGCTATCCACGCTGGTGACGATCACTCCCGTGATCACCCTTACACTCAGTTTCAAAAGTGATTCTTCGGCGCGGCGCGACAGATCCTCGGGATAAGTCGTCAGCAAACGCGGATTGCCGTCGAGCAGCAGAATCTGCGCTTCCCGAGGATTGATGGACCGGAATTCATTCTTCAGCGTGTGCCCGGCGATTTCCCCCAGCGCCCCTCCGAGTTCCACTCCGGTAGCGCCGCCGCCCACAATGACGAACGTGAGCCAGGCTCGCCGCCGCGCCTCATCCTCTTCGCGTTCGGCCGCTTCGAAAGCGTACAGGATTTTGTGGCGGATAGCTGTGGCCTCTTCCAAGCCCTTCAGGCTCGGAGCCCACTGATGCCACGTATCGTGTCCGAAGTAGTTGGTCTCCGAACCCGTCGACACGATCAGCGAGTCGTACTCGAAAGAAGCTCCGTCCAGCAGTTGAATCGTGCGGCGGCGCGGATCGATATCGATGGCTTCGCCCAGCAGCACACGCGTATTTTTCTGGCGCGCCAGCACGCTGCGCAGCGGCGCGCAGATTTCACCCGGCGAGAGCGACCCGGTCGCTACCTGATACAGCAGCGGTTGAAATAAGTGGAAATTGCGGCGGTCCAGAAGGACCACGTCCACCGGCGCTTTCCGCAACGCGCGCGCCGCGTACAGCCCGCCGAACCCTCCCCCCAGTATGACAACTCGATGCGCGGCCACTTCCCCGCACCTCTTACGCGATGGGCGTCAGCCCCAGGCCAGGCCGGTTCGGAAGAATGAGTTTTCCCTTTTCCACGCGCACGCCGTGGAAGGGGTCATTCGCGATCAGCAGGTTGCCATCGAGATCGGCGTAATCGACCAGCGGCGAAAGATGCGCCGCGGCTGTCACCGAAACCGAACTCGAAATCATACAGCCCAGCATGGTTTTCATCCCCATCGCTTTGGCGGTCTCGATCATGCGATACGCCTCCAACATACCGCCGCTCTTATCGAGCTTCACGTTGACTCCGTCATAAGCATCACGCAACTTGGGAATGTCGGAAGCGTGTTGGCACGCTTCATCGGCAATCACCGGGATGTGCACCCGGCTGCGGATCCAGCGCGTGTCTTCGATTCGATCGGCCGCGAGCGGCTGCTCGATGAACTCAACGCCTTGCTTTTCCAGCCAGTTGATCTTGCGGACGGCTTCTTCGCGGTCCTTCCAGCCTTCGTTGGCGTCCACACGCAACGGCTTCTTGGTGACGCTGCGCACCGCTTCGATGGTCGCCTCGTCCGTATCTAAACCCACCTTCACCTTTAGAATCGGGTAGGCCTCGGCTTCGCGCGTCTTCTGCCTCGTGATCGCGGGCGTGTCGATTCCGATCGAAAATGTCGTGAGCGGCGTATCTTTGGGATCGAGTCCAAAATACGTATACAGCGGTATCCCCAACTTCTGTCCTACCCAATCCATCAATGCAATATCGACCGATGCCTTCCCCGCCCACTGCCCGTTAACGCGGCGAAACACCTCCGCCATCACCTTGCTGAACTGCATGGGATTGGCAGAAAGCACGAAATCGCGCTGCGATTCCACCGCGGCGAGCGCGCCCTTGGCATCCTCCTTATAACGCACAATCGGCGCGCCCTCGCCATGTCCGGTGAGGCCGTCGCGGGTGTACGAGGTGTGGAGGGTGTCGCGGTACTCGCTGCTCGACATGGTGGTGGTCCAGGTATGCTGCAGATTGAGCCGCCGGATCTTGGCTTCGAGCGTGGGCGCCGCTGCTCCCTTGATGGCCCCCGCCAGAGGCAGAGCCGCAGCCGACTGAAAAAAGTTTCGCCGGTTCATCCTAGCTACCAGGGTAGCGTAACCTTTTCCCCTCCCCGCCGGTTTACCCTGGTGAGAACCATTTGAGGAGCGGTCGTTGCCGGCGGATGAGCGGCTACTAATCGAAGCGGCCCAGCAAGATCCGAGCCGCTTCGCCGAATTGTACGAGAGCCACTTCGAACGTGTCTACGCGTACATTGTCCGCCGTGTGCGCGACCGCACCGCCGCCGAGGATTTGACTTCGGAGGTCTTCGAGCACGCCCTCGCCAACCTCCACAAGTACGAATGGAGGGGCGTGGCCTTCGCGGCCTGGCTTTATCGCATTGCGTATAACGCAATCGCCAACCGCTGGGAGAAAGGCCAGCGGGAAGTGGGCGAGCCCGGCATGGAAGAGCATGCATCCAGTGGCGTCGAGGAAATCGAACGGCGCGCCATGCTGTTTCAGTTGGTGAATCAACTCCCGCCGGATCAGCGGCGCGTGATTACGGAACGGTTCGTGGAACAGAAGAGCATCCGCGAAGTGGCGCAGGCACTCGGTCGCAGCGAAGGCGCAGTGAAACAGCTCCAATGGCGCGCGCTTGAAACGCTGCGCGAACAGATGGGGAGGGCCAATGGCTGAACGCAATCTGCCCGACCAACTGAACAACCTCATCGACCAGATGCTGGCCAACCACCGGGCCCCGGGTGAGGAATTAGAGGCGCTGCTGGCCATCGCCGTGGAACTTCGCGATTTGCCACGGTCCGACTTTAAAGCACGTCTGAGGAGTGAACTAGAGAGGAGAGCCAACATGAGTACCACAAGCGCAGCAGTAGTCACGCCCGTTCCCAAGGGCTTTCATACGGTCACGCCATACCTGATCGCGCAGCGATGCGCAGACATGATCGATTTTGTGAAACAAGCCTTCGGTGCGGAGGAAGTCTTCCGGACCGTCGGTTCAGCCGGCGGTATCCATGCCGAGGTGAAGATCGGCGATTCGATGGTGATGATGGGCGGCGACCTGGCCTATCCAGGTCCCGGCTCGCCCGCCGCCATCCACTACTATGTCCAGGGGAACCCGGACGAAGTCCACCAGCGCGCCCTGCGTCTCGGTGCCACTTCCCTGCACGAGCCCATGGACCAGCCCTATGGGGAGCGGAGCTCGGCGATCAAAGACCCGTTTGGCAATTATTGGTATATTGCGCGCAGCCTGGGCCCCCGCTACGTGCCGGAGGGGCTGCGCGACATTAACATTTATTTCCATCCGGTTGGTACGGACAAATTCATCGAGTTCCTGAAGCAGGCCTTTGGCGCAGAACAGATCAACCGGTTTGCATCCGAAGATGGCGTTGTGCGGCATGCCTCGGTCCGGATAGGCGACTCGATCGTCGAGATGGGTGAGGGGCAAGGTCAATATGGGCCCATGCCTGTCACGACCTATCTCTATGTGCCCAATGTGGATGAAGTTTACCGCACGGCTTTGGCAGCGGGCGCTACTTCAATCGCTGAACCCACCGATCACCCCTATGGCGACCGCGGCGCCGGAGTCAAGGACGCCTGGGGTCATACCTGGTACATCGCCACCCACATCAAAGATGTGAGCATGTAGCAAATCCAAGGCCGCCTGGTCTCCCGTATTCCTGTAGGAGACCATGCGGCCGACTCTGCTTACCCCCTTTCGCGTACTCGCAAAGCGCACCGCCTTGGAGCGCCGTTGCCGGTGGACACGCCAGCAACTCGACGACCACCAGCGAGAGAGCCTGGCTGCCTTGCGCCTTTTCGCCTTGCAACGCTCCCCGTTCTATCGCCGATTTCACCGCGGCTTTGAAGACCGGCCGCTCGCCGAGCTGCCCATCCTGACCAAAGCCACCATGATGGAGAACTTCGATGCGTTGGTTACCGATCGCTCCCTCCGCCTGGCCGATGCCGAAGCCTTCCTCGCCGCCAATAGCGGTCCCGACCTGTTCCGAGGCCGCTACGTGGTGCTGTCCACTTCCGGCAGCACGGGCCGGCGTGGCGTCTTTTTGTTCAGCACCAAAGAGTGGATCACGGCACTCGCGGGCATCACGCGGCCAATGTCCTGGGCCGGCCTCAGCGGGGGGCTCCAAAAGCCGCCGCGCTCCGCCATGATCGCATCCACCACGCCGTGGCACTACTCGGCGCGGGTGACGATGTCGCTCGCCAGCCGCTTGCTGCCCGCCCTGCGCCTCGATGCCGCCGACCCGCTGGATACCATGGTCCACAAGCTCAATGACTGGCAGCCTGTCGTCCTGGCCGGCTATCCGTCGGTTTTGCGGCAACTCGCCGAGGAGCAAATCGCGGGACGTTTGCGGATCGCCCTCCGCAGCATCGCCACCAGCGCGGAAGTGCTCCCCGACGAAACGCGCCGCCGCGTCCGCGAAGCCTGGGGCTTGCGCATGTTCGATACCTACGGCGCTACCGAATACGCTCCCATCGCCGCCGAGTGCGCCTACGGAAGAAAGCACCTGTTTGAGGACGGCGCCGTGATCGAGGTGGTCGATGAGAAAGGCAAGGCGGTGCCGCCCGGGGTTAGCGGCGACCGTATTCTGCTCAGCATTTTCGATCGCTGGACGCAGCCGCTCATCCGTTACGAAATCAGTGATATGGTGCGCCCCTTGGAAGGCGCGTGCGAGTGCGGCCGCAACTTGCGGCTCATCGAATCCATCGAAGGCCGCCGCGAAGATGTGCTCTTCTTTCCATGCCGCGACAGCCGTCGGGAACTCGTTCCCGCGCACCCCAACCTCTTTCACCCGCTGCTCGAAAACGTACCCGCGGCCGGTTGGCAGGTGATCCACGATGACGACGCGCTTTCCATCCTGTTGGCTGGCCTGCGCGATTCCTCGGTGTGTGAGCCGCTGGCGCGCCAGGTGCGAGAGATTCTCGAAACGCGAGGCGCCGTGGTACCGCCCGTGCGTATTCGCGCAGTCGATGCCCTCGAACGCGGCGCTACCGGAAAAGCGCCGCTGATCCTATCCCGGAAGAAAGCGAAGACTCTCGAAGCAGCCGGCGGCTAGTGGTCTGCGTTCGCTGCCTCCCGTGGGGCAGACCGTCGTCTTTCGCGGTCTGCCAGGGCGGCAGACGACGGAAACCGATCATCTGCCCCACAGAGTTGAACTGCATTCTGCATGGCGCACTTCACTAGCTCCCGAGTCGCACTCCCCAAACCAGGAGCAGTGCGAACACGATCGCAATACGCAGTTCGCTCCATCCCAGCACGCGGACAGCCAGGGGCGCGGATTTCTGACTGAACCAGGCGAAGCCGCGGCATAAAAGTGGAACAAATGCAAGGGCCGCGTACCAGGGAAACGGTCCCAACCCGCAGGCCAAACCGATTGCCAACATCAGCACCAATTGCCCGGCGAGAAATCCACGGCCGGCAGCGAGCTTCTCGGCCCTCGTCGTCGTTTTGGCCGCGTGGATGCGCAGATGCACGAAATGAATCTGGTTAATGGCGAACATCAGATTGGCAATCCACAGTGCCCACGCCGCTGTCGTCCAATGGCCTGTTGCGACCAGGTATGCAGCCGGAGCTGTGGAAGTGAGGCCCGCTGCTCCAATCATCTGCGCCGCGGTTCGCGCTTTGCGCCACGCCTTTTTCAGTAGCGCCTGCGCCAGGAAGGCTGCCGCAGCGCCGGCGCCGATCCACGCCAAGGCCCAACTCCGGCTGTTCCAGAAAACCAACGCCAGCGCCAACACGGCCACCGTGGCCAATAGCGCAAGTGTGATTCGTACGCGCCGCAGTTCCTCGCCCGGCTGGGCCCGCAAGGCCGAGGTTCCGGCCCAGTTCTCGACGGGAGTTCGCAGCCAAAACAAAGCCACCGCGGCAAGAAGCAACGGCGCTAGCGGCAACGCTCGCCCGCCGGACCAAAAGCCAACCGCAGCGCCCGTGAAAAACGGAACCAGTAGCAGCCCCCAGGCGCCATGTTCCCGCGGGACAACTAATAGCCGGTTACGCGAAGATCCCATAGCGTTCCTCAAGTCCCCAAGACGGCAGCGATTCGCTTGACCAGGTCGCTCGGCGTGAAGGGTTTCCGAATCAATTCACAGCGCGGCAAATACGGACATTGGTCGCATTCCTGTTCAAACGCCGACATCAGCATGATGCGGATATCGAGATCTTTCGCAGCGATCCACCGCGCTAGATCGTGTCCGCTCATCTCGGGCATGTCTACATCGGAGAGCACCAGGTCGAAAGCCGCAGGAGAGTGGCACATCTCCAGCGCCGTGCGCGCGTCGCCCGCCGTATGGATTTCATGGCCCGCGCGCGTGAGCACGGTTCTCAGTAGCTGTAAGATCTGACGTTCGTCATCAACAACAAGAATCTTCGCCACTCCAGGCCTTTTTCGGCTTCTACTTACTGAGTATTAAGATCTTAATACCCCTAATAGACAATTGTCAAGAGACCGGTTCATACGGTCCGCGTGGGGCCGGGCCTTCTGGCCCGCCGCCGGGCTTCTGCCCGGCGCTGCGTCAACCATCTCCCCGACTGGTCACCGCGCGGAAGCGCGGCGGCAGCCCGGAAGGGCTGACCCCACTTAGTGCCCGCTGGTGACTTCTTCCCCGAACGTGATGCTGGAATCCACGGTGTAGATCTTGACTGCCGCGTCCAACGCCCGCAAGCCCTGCAACACCACAGATTCTCCCTCGGTTCGCAAGGAAAAGTGCCGGTTCGCTTCGCGCTCGACGGGGAATTCCCGGCTGCCAAACGGAGGTATTTGCACGTCCACCGTGTTGGAGCAAATGCGGCGCAACTCCCCAGGCGCGCCGGTATTGGGGACGGAATAGAGGTTGCCCGCCGAATAACAAGCGTGCGCCCGGGCGGGATGGTCGGACGTGTTCACCATCAAGATCACTTCTCCGGGCATCTCTGCAATATCGCCCGAAAACCACGGATCGCGGCTCGCGTAGGACAGCTCGCGTGGAGCGACGCGCAGTTCGTTGCCCTCCTGGCATTCGGTCGTCCCTTTGACCGCCACCGCGGTCGAAATCTGCGGCGGCGAAATTCGCTCGCGCACCTTGACCCATCCGGTGCTGGTCTCTTCATCGATCTGCAATTTGTAGTTGCTTTGCTGGCCCGGCGCCAGGTGAACCTGCATCCCGGCCAGTCCAGCAATCGGCGCCAGCGCACCGCTGCCCTGGTGAGCTTCGATTTCGAGGTCTACCGGTTTGTCGGCGAGGTTTTGCAGAGCTACTGTGGACGTACACGCACGCGTGTAGACCAGCCCCGGCAGAACACTTTCGATGATGTGCACCGGCGGCGCGGCGGGCAGCACCCACGGGGTCAAACAGAGAGCAAGTACAAACCGATGGCGCAGTCGCGGCACAACCCAACCTTACTTGCACGTTTCATTCCTGCTCGAAATACGCTGAAAACAGGCCTGTTATGATTCGCGACCGCGTCAGAATCTCGTCACCGGCAGATTCCTGACGCGGTTTTACCGAAGCGCGGTCAGACGCGCCGCCACCATCGCGCCGGGATCTGTCTGGAAGGCGAGGATTTCCCTGCCATCATTGACCAGGAAGCCGCGCATGTTCATGGGAAGCGGCGGGGCGCCTTCGAGCGCCAGGCTGGGCAACGAGAGTTGAAACAGCACCGAACAATCGCTCGCCACTTGAAAACTGCCGCCCTTCACGGTGTCTAGCGTCCCCTGCCTCGATACCGAGTGCGGAAGGTCCCCGGGCTTCATTGGCGTAGTGTTGCCGGAGATGGTGTAGTGATACTTTTTCGCGAGAGTCGCCGGGCTGCATGCACCCGGTGTTTTGACCATGATTCCCTGATGCGCTCCGCCGGGATCGGCCTGTTTGAATTGCACGCGATTGCCATCGGGCGAATAGGTGCCACGGAAATGTTGGAACGCTCCAGCGTCGTCTTGGAGTTGCCAGGCAATGGAACAATCCCAGTTGGCGGCGTAACCTCCCGTCACCGGATTGCCCAGAAGGAAGCCGGCGAAGGTGGCCGAGGCCGTCCCGGTGATTCCGCCATTGCCGTCTAACGTGATTACGCCCAAGCTTGCGGTCGGCTTGGGCGTCGCAGATATGGTGGTCATGCCGCTCAACTGAAAGGCATACGTCCCAACGAGCAACGAAGGATTACACACATCAGCCCGCACGGTCAGCGCCGGCAGAGCGATCGCGAGCAGCAGCCAATTTGCGTGCACAAACGGGTTAGGGCAAGCGACGCGCCAAAGTGAATTTCCCACCATAATGGCCTAAAATAGCTTTCGAGGCCCTCACCACGTCGGTGGAGCAAGTTCTGCGTTGGGCCGACCGCGTGCCAACCAGCGAATCACCAAGGAGAACCGAGTTGAACACGGGCCGTATCCTGGTCGTAGACGATGAACCGCAAATCCGGCGCATCATGCGCACCACGCTGACGGGCGCGGGTTACGAAGTGGATGATGCGAAGACCGGGGAAGAAGCGCTGGAAAAGGTTCGCGAATTCCGTCCCGACCTGGTGGTGCTCGACATCAACATGCCCGGCATCGGCGGATTGGCCACCTGTAAGGCCATTCGAGCGGACACCAACATGGCGATCATCATGCTCACGGTGCGCAACTCGGAAGAGGATAAAGTAAACGCGCTCGATGCGGGCGCCGACGATTATGTCACCAAGCCCTTCAGCACTCCCGAGCTGCTGGCGCGGATCCGGGCAACTTTGCGCCGCTCGCCGGCCCAAGCGCAAGCGGTGCCGGAGCGCGTACACATCGAAAACCTGGTGATCGATTTTTCGACTCGCACCGTATCCAACGGCGCTACTACAACCCACCTGACACCGAAAGAGCTCGATTTGCTTCGTTACCTGATCCAGCACGCCAACCAGGCCGTTTCCCACCGCGTGCTGTTGCAGGCCGTTTGGGGGCCCGATTACGGCGATCAAGTGGATTACCTCCGGGTATTCATCAAAAACCTGCGGAAGAAGATCGAGACCAATCCCGAACGGCCGGAGTACATCCTGACTGAGCCATGGGTGGGATACCGGTTCCACGGAGTTCCGGAAGCGCTCTGACGCGCGGCTCATCCGCCGTATCATCAAGGGGAGGAGACCGATGGAGCACGAGATCACGCGCAAGACGCCCGAGCAGTTATTGCGTGAGTGTCAGGCGGAGGAAGCCGCCGCCACCAAGGGCCACCTAAAAATCGTCCTCGGCTATGCATCCGGTGTTGGAAAATCGTTCCGCATGCTGGATGAAGCGCGGCGCCGCAAGGAACGGGGGCAGGACGTGGTGGTCGGCGCCATCCAGCCGCAGGTGCCTCCCGAAGTCGAGTGCTTGATGCAGAAGCTGGAGGTGATCCCGCTCAAAAGCGTTGACGGAAGAACGGCCATCGATCTGGAAAGGCTCATTCAGCGCCACCCGGCGGTGTGCTTCATTGACGGTTTAGCTTACGACAATCCGCCGGGATTGAAGAACGCCACCCGCTGGCAGGATGTTCAGGAGCTCATCCAGTCGGGGGTCAAGGTGATCGGATCCATCAACATCCAATACATCGCGGAATTACAGGCACAGGTAGAAGCCATCACGGGAAAGCACGTAGACCAAACGGTTCCGGTTGCCTTTATTCAAACCGCGGATGAGATCGAGATCGTGGATGCGCCCGCCGAGGATCCGCTGGAGCGGTCGCCGGAAGAACAGGTGGATGCAGCCAGGCGCGCCCAACGGCTTTCCAAGCTGCGGGAACTCGCGCTCGTATTGGCCGCAGACGTGGTCGATCGCCAGCTCACCGATTACTTAGATCGGCACGGTGTGAAGCAACAGTTCGGCGCTCACGAGCGAATCATGGTCTGCATCACGCCGCGCGCGAACGCCACCGAAATGATCGAGACCGCCCGCAGGTTTGCGGAACGATTCCACGGCGACCTGGTGGTTGCGTATGTCAACCAGCCGGACATCTCACCCGACGATCGCGACTCACTCGAACAGAAGCTGAGACTGGCGCAGGCGGCGGGGGCGCGCATCGAGATTCTGAACGGTGAAGACCCGGTGAGCGCGATCGTGGAATTCGCCAAAACCGCGGGGATTACGCAGCTCTTCATCGGGCATAGCCAGCGCTCGGGAATCCGCCCTCAACTCTGGGGCAACCCGGTGGACCGCTTGCTCCGGCTTTCGCGCGGTATGGACGTTCGAGTCTTTCCGCAATAGGCGATGACGGAACGCGCGCGGGGAAAACTGAAAATTTTCATGGGCTACGCCCCCGGCGTGGGCAAAACTTATCAGATGCTGGACGAGTGTCACCACCTCAAAGCACGCGGTGTGGATGTGGTGGTGGGTTACTTTGAGCCACACGCGCGGCCGGACACGATCGCCAAAACCGAGGGCCTGGAGATCATTCCCCGCAAGCGCGTCGAATACCGTGGCACCATCTTCGAAGAGATGGACACGGACGCCATTCTGGCCCGCAACCCAGAGGTCTGCGCGGTGGACGAATTCCCGCACACGAATATTCCCGGCTCGCTCCGGGCCAAGCGCTGGGAAGAAGTGGACCTGCTGCTCGCAGCCGGGATCGATGTGCTGACCACCATGAACATCCAGCATCTGGAGAGTCTGAACGACCAGGTGTGGCACATCGCCGGCATCCGCGTGCGCGAGACGATCCCCGACTGGGTGGTCTCGCAAGCCGATGAGGTCATCATGATCGACCTCACGCCGCGAGCGTTATTGCATCGCTTGCAACGCGGCGTGGTGTACGGGCGCGAAAAAGCCGAACAGGCGCTGCAGAATTTCTTTCGCGAATCGACGCTGGTGGCGTTGCGCGAGTTGGCTCTGCGCGAAGCTGCGCACGAAGTGGAACGCCGCACCGGCGCCGACGTGGCGGTCGCCGAGGCCGAACAACCCGGCCAGCCCGATTCGGCGTCGTCCCGTCACCGGCTGTTGGTTCTGGTAACCGCCGATCCCCACACCGCCATGGTCATCCGCCGAGCCAAACGAGTCGGCGATTTTCTGGGGGCGGAGTGCTTCGCAGTTGCCGTCGAGAGCAAAGGCGACCTGAGCGTGTTGCCGGACTCGGAACGCGAGGCCACCGAGCAGCATCTGAACTTCGCGCGCAATCTCCACATCGAAACACGGATTCTGGAAGGAGACGACGTAGCTGCCACCTTGGTGGATTTCGCACGCCGCAACCAGATCACGCAAATCTTTCTGGCGCGGCCACAAGAGCGGTCCTGGCCGCTTCCCCTGTTTACGCGCGACCTGGTGCAGAAGATTGTGAACATCGCCAAGGATATGCAAATCGTGATCGTGGCCGAGCGCGAACCGGTGGAGCATCCATAGGCTGCACTCGGCCGGGCTTGGTGGTTTTCGGCCACTCCAACAGTTGCCGTCAGTAAACTAAACCCCTCTAAATCAATATCTTGCGCTTTGGCTCGGCGCGTGCCTAACCAGAGGTGTATGCGGAGGTGGCCAATGACCAACGTAAGGGTTTCCAAGATTTCGCAGCAGGTGCTCAGTGTTGTTTGCGTGCTGCTTTTATTGCCCGCCGCTCCACTTCTGGCGCAAGGAACGGCTGCGCCACCACCGGATGCCTATCCTCCGGCTCAGGCCGGGCAAGTGCCGCCACAGGCGTCGGCTCCGCTTTTGAACCCGCAGCAATTGGACAACCTCGTGGCGCCCGTAGCTCTTTATCCCGATGCATTGCTGGGGCAGTTACTGGCGGCATCCACGTATCCCCTGGAAATCGTGGAAGCGGCGCAATGGCTGCAACAGAATCCCAATCTGCGAGGCATGCAGCTCATCGACGCGGCCAAACAGCAGAATTGGGATCCGAGTGTCCAGGCAATGGTGATGTTCCCTGACGTGTTGAACCGTCTCAATTCCAACATTCGCTGGACTACCGATTTAGGGAACGCTTTTCTCGCGCAACAGCCTGACGTGATGAACGCCGTGCAGAGGATGCGCGCGCAGGCTCAAGCCAACGGCAGGTTGAACTCGAATGCTCAGGAGACGGTCACGACCCAAAATCAGGGCGACCAGACCGCCATTCAAATCGCGCCTACGAATCCGGACGTGGTTTATGTGCCAGAGTACAATCCCGATTACATTTGGGGTCCGCCAGCGTGGGGCTATTATCCTCCGCTCTACTACCCGGCGGTCGGTTTTGGATTTGGATTCTATCCCGGCATCTATCTCGGAGGGTTCTTCGGTGGCTTAGGCTGGGGGGGTTGGGGTTGGGGGTGTAATTGGTTCGGAGGCTCACTCTACACGAACGCCTTCTTCTTCAATCACTATGGTTTCGGACACTGGGGTTACGGCGGCTTCTACCGCGGCGGATTCAATGGTGGAGCGTGGTCGCACGATCCCGGCCACCGGCTTGGAGTTGCGTATCCCAATCGCACGGTGGCTGCTCGGTTCGGCGGGAACGCGCGAAGCGGCTTTGCGAACCGCGCATATTCCGGCGCCGGTGGAGGTGGTTTTAGCCATTTCGGACAGCCGGCAGCCAATGGGCAACGCGCATTGAGCGGCAACCAGAATGGCGGTTGGAGTCATTTTGGGCAGCCGGGGGCGGCTGCTGCTCCACGTAGCGCGACGAATCAGTTCCGCGGTTCCGCTCCGCAATCGTTCAGCCGGCCTCAGACGAACGCTTATCGATCGGCTCCGTCCTCGAACTTCGCCGCGCGTCCGGCTCCGAGTTACCGGTCGACCCCGTCATTCGGCGGCGGCGGGTCGCGCAGCTTCGGTGGCGGCGGGTCCCGTAGCGTCGGCGGCGGATTCCACGGTGGTGGTGGCGGCGGATCCCATGGCGGTGGTGGAGGCCATGGCGGCGGCCACCGCTAAGCGGTCGTTCGGTACCTGGTGGTCCACCAACGCTTGAGGGCCACCAGGCACCACACTGCTTCCACCGCGCCAAATGGCCAAGCCCCCTGAAGAAATCCATAGACCGAACCCAGCGCGCAAGCTCCCGCGAATCCCAGAATGAACCAATTGCTGCGGCGTTCGAGCGCGTAGCACACCAACATGGCGCTGACGGCAAACAGACCAAAAGCAGTGAGTCGATCCACAATCTCAGTATCGCAATCCGACTTCAGCGAATCGTAAACAATTCTTTCAGGCGCAATATCGGCGATTCGAAGATAGTCCACGAAATCCACGCCATGGCCATCGCTAGCGCCATCATCACGAAAAATTCGGTCGAGCTCGATTGCCCAATGCCGAGCAGCGGCGCGATCCAGCGATGCGAAATGTTCGCCGCGGGCATGTGAAGCAGATACAGCCCGTAGGAAATCGTGCCCACCCACATCAGAAACCGGACGCGGCACAATCCCAGAAGTTGACGCTGGCGCCAGCATAACAGCATCACCAGCACACCCGTGAAGGCGAGGTCGATCGCGGTATAGCCGACGGTGCGCATGAGGCTCGACCACGGCGACGAATTGACGAATCCGCAAATCAGCAGGAATGTGGCGGCCGAGACGGCCGTCGCCCAGCCGATCCAACGCGCCTTGAGCCATTCGGGCCGCTCCCGCGCCGCGATCGCTACCAGCCCGCCCATGGCGAGCGCGTCCATGCGGCATGGCATCAACGCGTAGGTTCCCATGAGGTTCTTGGGCGCCGCCACCACCAGGGCGATGCGAATGACCAGCGCGCCAATCACCGACGCCACGAGAATCCTCGCCAGCGTAGTGCGCTTCGTCGCCCAGACGAGCAACGGAAAAGTGAGGTAGAACTGCTCCTCAACCTGAAGCGACCAAAGCGGTGTGAGAATCGCGGCTCCCGGCCAGGCATTCTTTAGAAAGACCTGGATGTTACCCAGATAGCCCACGTACCACCAGCCGTCGCCGACCCCCAGAAAATCCTTCCAGCGGATGGGATCCGGCACAAAACTCAGCACGCAGTATAGAACCAGGCAGGCGTAGTACAGAGGAAAAATGCGCAGGCTGCGCCGCACGATGAAATTGCGGTAGTAATGGGGCCGCCCTACGCTATCGAGCAGGATCCCGGTGATCAGGAATCCGCTGAGTACGAAGAAGAGATCGACACCCGTCCAGCCAAGCCCGAAGACATCTCCGAGATATCGCAGCGGGCCGGTCTTCGGCGCGTAGTGAAAGACCAGCACCAGCAAGATGGCGATGCCGCGCAACCCATCGAGTTCGGCGACGCGCGGGCCTGCTGTGTGGCGGGCTGGCGCCGCAGCCGATTCTGCGCGAACAACTGGCGTCGACTGGCTCATTTAGTTTACGGCTGCCTTCGACGCCGGTTTCGCGAGCGGTACGAACCACTTGCGGAATTCCTGCCCCTGCGGGGTCAGTGTGCGGTCCAAGCCGTATTTTCCGAAATGCGAGGCGTCGCGGCCGTGGTCGTCCTTTTGGCCAGGTTGGTCGTACAACACCCAATAGAAAAGATATTCGACGCCATTGGCCAGGCTGGCGTCCACCAGCGCCTTCATCCGTTCCGATGTAGGATGCTGGTCCCAATATTCTCCAAATTCGCCAATGATCAGCCGCGCGGTCAGCTTTTTCTCCGCGGCGAAGTCTCGCAAAAGGTGCGCCAGGTATGCGAAATCTTTGTAGACGCCGGCGGCGTCGCGGTCCCAGGCGATCGACCACCAGGAACTGTACGACCAGAAGTCCACGCCCTTGAGCTTGGCTCCTACCTCGACGAGGCCAGACGGTTTACCCTGGAACCCCGGTACGACTGTGAATTCGAACGCGGTGAGAATCTCGCCCGGAAGCCCCTGGGCCTTCGCCTCCTTCCGGCCTTGGCGAATGCCGTCGAGCCGCGCCTGGTAGTATTCGGCGCAAGCGTCCCATTGATCGGCGTGGCAGTCGTTCTCGAATTCCCAATTGGAAATGATTTTCCGGCCTGGCGTTTTGGCCAGATCCAGGGTGAAGCGCCGGAATTCGTCGCGGGTTGCCGATAAATGTTCAGCGTCCAGGTGACCCCACTTATACCGCTCGAACGACGCGCTGTCGTAGGCGGTCAACATCACCACCGGAAACCTCGCGAGAAACGCACGATAGTCCGCGCGTTCGACCTTCACGTCGAGCGGCGAAATATCATCTTTGCCGGAAGGGTCCCAAGAGGCCGAGGGCCCGATATAGATGCGCACCACGCGATCATCGCCAAGGCGCTCGACGTCGGCCGCGGCATCGTCCAGGCTGCCTCCGAGCTTTCCCCACACGTAGACACCCACGTGTTGCCGGTACTCAAGGGGAGAGGCGGCATCCAGCGAGGCGAGAAACAACAACGCGGTGACAAGTCCACGCGTTATCATGACAGCTTACTGGATCATATCAGAGGGAGCCTGTTTCCAGCGTGATTCCGATCGTTGACTTGAAAGCGCAATATTACAGCATCAAGGACGAGATCGACCGCGCCATTGCGGGCGTGCTTGAGAGCAGCCAGTTCGTCCTGGGAAAAGAGGTTGCGGCTTTTGAAACCGAGTTCGCGGCGTATTGCGGCGCAGAGCATGCGATTGGGGTGAACTCCGGCACGAGCGCCCTGCACCTGGCGCTGCTGGCGGCCGGCGTGGGGCCCGGCGATGAAGTGATCACGGTGCCGTTTACGTTCGTGGCGTCAGTGGCGACGATTTGTTATACCGGCGCAAGGCCCGTGTTCGTGGATATCGACGCCAAGACCTGCAATATGGATGTTACGCAAGTTCGAGCGGCTGTTACACCGCGCACGAAAGCGATTCTGCCGGTGCACCTTTACGGGCAGGCTGCGAACATGGACCCGCTGCTCGATCTGGCCCGGAAGAGCAACCTGCTGGTGATCGAAGACGCAGCGCAGGCGCACGGAGCAGAGTACAAAGGCCGGCGGGTGGGCGGCATCGGCGATATCGGGTGCTTCAGTTTTTATCCGACTAAGAATCTCAGTGCGTTTGGCGAAGCCGGCGCCGTAGTGACCAACAATCCCGCGCATGCGCAGCGGATTCGGTTGTTGCGCGATTGGGGCGCTGCGACGAAGTACGAACACATTCTGAAGGGATACAACTATCGGATGGAGGGCCTGCAAGGGGCGATTCTGCGCGTCAAGCTCCGCCACCTGGATGGTTGGATCGAAGCGCGGCGGGCGCATGCGGCTGAGTATGCCCGCCTCTTGGCCACAGCCGGGTTGCAGTTGCCTGGCGAGATGCCCTACGCCCGGCACGCCTACAACACCTACACAGTACGCAGCCAACACCGCGACCAGTTGCAGGCCGACCTACAGGCGGCGGGCGTCCAAACCGCAGTCCACTATCCCATTCCGGTACATTTGCAGCCGGCCTATGCGGATCTTGGATACGCTCGCGGCGCATTTCCGGTTGCAGAACAGGCAGCAGGCGAAGTGCTCTCGCTGCCGATGTATCCGGAGCTGACCGGCCAGCAGATCGCCGCCGTGGCGGAAGCCTGCGCTGCCGTGTTCACGCGCGCCCACTAATTTTTTCGTCTTGAAGTTCAGTGAGTTACGTGGGTCTGGAAACGGCTGGCAGCGGTCCGTCAGTTAACGTGGGAGTCGCACAGGCACGAGGGATTCCGTCCCCTGTAATACTCCGTTCGAAACCCCAAGCAGTTTCCAAGAACCTTCCCGCTTCCGTGGTGGAGCGTCCCCCGCCTTACCGGAATCCCTCTTTCTCGAATGCCGGCCGAACACCGGCCAGAAGGTGTTGCTGGACAAACCACCGCTTCCTACGGTCGCGGCTTCCGTCTCGAAACGGAACGCATGCCGAGTCGCGGCCAAAGGGAGCGGTGCCTTTGCGATCGCTTTGCGTCGTCTGGGGGGCTATTTGCGCGAGCCGCGCTGGGGGTTCTTCAGCTTCGATTGCCGCACTTTGATTTTCTTGCGCTTGGGTTTGCTGATGATGAACGTGCCGCTGCCTACGTATTCCGCCTGATACAGCTTATCTTCCGCCAAAGTATCTCCTATCCGCGATCGGGGATTTGATCTCTCATTGTACCGCGCCGTATCCTAGAAACATCCGATGTCCGCCGCCCCCGGTTCGCGAGCCGATACTCCCCCTTTACCGACACCTGAGCTAGTGGAGGCTCCCGCTGCGATCGATGCACCAACCCGCAGCCTGAGCCAGAGTTTCCGGTCGCTGCGCCATCGCAATTACCAACTCTTCATCGGCGGCCAAATCGTTTCGCTGAGCGGGACCTGGATGCAAACCGTCGCCCAGAGCTGGCTGGTGTACCGGCTCACGCATTCCGAGCTGCTGTTAGGAACGGCCTGGTTCTGTTCGCAGATCTGCGTGTTCGCATTGGGGCCGTTGGGCGGCCTGGCTGCGGACCGCTTTTCCCGCCACAAGCTGGTGGTCACCACGCAAACCCTGATGATGTTGCAGGCGTTCGTGCTGGCGGCGTTGACGCTTTCCGGCCGCGTCCAGGTTTGGCACGTGCTGGCGCTGGCCGTCGTATTGGGCGCGATCAACGCATTCGATATTCCCGGGCGGCAATCGCTGCTGATCCAAATGACCAGCAAGGACGATCTGCTGAGCGCCATCGCCTTGAACTCCGCGGTGTTCAATTCGGCGCGCGGAGTGGGGCCGGCGATCGCAGGCGTGTTGGTAGCAGCGCTGGGCGAAGGCGTTTGCTTCCTTCTGAACGGAATCAGCTTCCTTGCCGTCATCGGCGGCTTGCTGTTAATGAAGCTCCCACCTTTCGAGCGCCGCGCGCAGGATTCGCCCTGGCGGCATTTGAAAGAGGGTCTGCACTACGCATGGCATCAGCACGCCGTGCGGCGCCTGCTCATGGTGCTGGCCGCCGCCAGCCTGGCCACCGCGCCCTTCCTGGTTCTGGCGCCATTCTTCGCCGATCAAATTTTCCATCGTGGCTCGAAGGGGCTCGGATTTCTAATGGCTGCCATGGGCGTGGGCGCGGTTGTCGGAACGGTCGGCCTAGCCCGCCGCACGCACGTTGGCGGATTGACGCATGTGGTCGTCTATTGCGCGCTGGTTTTAGGTGTGGCCAATCTCGGATTTGCGATTTCCCCTTGGTTCAACCTGACGCTGGCGATTACGCCGTTGATCGGCTATGGGCTGATGCGCCAGCTCACCGCGGCCAACACCACGATTCAGATGCTCATCCCAGATGAATTCCGCGGACGCACCATGGCGTTGTACAGTATGACCGTGGTGGGTCTTGCGCCGTTCGGCAGCCTGGCCGCCGGCGCGCTGGCCGGCCGGTTTGGCGCGCGCGCGACAGTCGCTCTGGGAGGGTTGCTTTCACTGGCCGCTAGCGCAGCTTTCAGTTGGACGCTGAGGAGAGATCATTCTGCGCACTAAAGCCGTAATTCTGGCGCTCTTTTTGGCCTGCGGGGCGGCATCGGCGGAATCGCTGCGCGCCACCGAACTCTGCAGCCAGGCGGGCAGAATCGCGGCCGAGCTGGCGACGATCTCGGGTATGAAGCTGCACCACCCGGTTCCTTGCGACTTCATCACCAAGGAGAAGGTCAACGAGTTTCTGAAGAAGCGCGTTAAGGACACCACCACCCCCGAGGAAATACGCGCCGAAGAATTGACGCTCAAAAAGTTCGGGCTGGTTCCGCCCGATTTCAATCTGGCCGATAAAACGGTGGATCTGCTGACCGAGCAGGCAGCCGCATTTTACGATTACGACAAGAAGCGGCTGTTCGTCACCGAGACCACCTCGCCCGAAACCCAGGAACCAGTGCTGGCCCACGAGCTCTCGCACGCCATCGCCGATCAGAACTTCAACCTGGCGCACTTTATCCGCCAGGGAAGGAAGAGCGACGACGGCGCTGCCGCGCGCATGGCGGTGATGGAAGGCCAGGCCACGTGGCTGATGTCGGAGTATCTGGCGCATCGTCTCGGCCAATCGCTTCGAAACTCTCCGGATCTCGTACGAAGGATGAGCCGACAGAGCCAGAGCGACGGGCAGTATCCGGTCTTCGATCAGGCCCCGCTGTATCTGCGCATCACCTTGGTGTTCCCGTATACCGAAGGCATGGTGTTCCAAAACGAAGTGCTGGCGCATGATGGCGACGAAGGTTTCGGCGAAGTGTTCAAGCATGCGCCTGTTTCCACGCAGCAGATCCTGCACCCGCAGAAATACTTCGATCACGTGCAGCCTACTCTTCCGGATCTTCCGGACCCGCACCTTCCCTCGGGCTACAAGAGCCTGGTGGGCGGGACGCTCGGCGAGTTGGATCAGCAGGTGATTCTGCAGCAGTTCACCGACAAAGCGCGCGCCGATGAGATCGCGCCGCATTTGCGGGGTTCGACGTTCGAGTTGCTCGAGACCAAGAAACACGACCGGGACGTGCTGCTCTACGCTGCGGAGTGGGACAGCGAGGGAGCGGCGCGCGATTACTTCGACGCCTATCGCGAGGCCATGGCCAAGAAGTGGAAGAAGATGGAGGTCACTGCCCAGACCCCCGATTCTCTGGACGGCTCGGGCGACGACGGACGCTTCGAGCTGCGCCGCAAGGGGGCAGTGGTCACCAGCATCGAAGGTTTACCCCCTGCGGTAAACTGAGGAAATGCTGCGCCGAACGTTCCCCGCGGTCCTGGCTTTGCTTGGTATTGCAGCCGTGTCCCCGGCCGGAACGCTGCCGCGCCCGGCGCCGCCCACATTCGCCATTCACTTGACCAACGGCCAGCAAGTCTCGCTGAACCAGTTTCCCGGCAAGGCGATGGCGGTGATTTTCATCCTCACCTATTGCCCGCACTGCCAGAAAGCCGTGGACACGCTGGCCAAAGCACAAGCCGAATTTGGCGCCCGCGGGTTCCAGGTTTTGGCGTCGGCGATTGAAGACCACGCCGCCGCGGCCGTGCCCGATTTTCTGAAACGGGTCCACCCGCCGTTTCCCGTGGGTTTCAACGACCGCGGGGCCGCGCTGGATTTTCTACAACACCCCATGGCAGCCAGGCTCATCATGCCGCAACTGGTGTTCATCGATCGGAGTGGCATGATCCGCGCGCAATATAGCGGCGACGATAACTTCTTCCTTGAAGACCAACAAGAGAACAACGTTCGGAGCAAGGTGGAAGAGCTGTTGCAACCGAAGAGCACTACGCCCGCGAAGAAGAAGTAGACGAGGTTAGCAGCGAGAGGACCTCATCGAGGCGCGCGGCATCGGGGACGCTGCCTTGCGCGAGGCGCGCACTACCGCCGCCGCGTCCACCGGTTTGGGCCAACGCTTTCTGAAGCGCCTTGGCCGCGTCGATTCCGCAATCGGCCGAGGCCGCATAGAGGACCGCGGGAGGCTTTTCCAAGGCCGCCGCGAAAACCGCCTGCGGCCGTTCCGTAAAACTCTGCGCCAGCGCGCGCAACTCTTCCACCGAACCGCCGGCCATGCGGCGGAGATAGCGCCGCGTGCCATCGGGTCCCGCGGGAGTGACATCATACAATTCCCTGCCCCGGTATCCGGCCAGCTCCAGTTCCATCTTGCGCCGCGCCTTATCGGCCGCGCGCGAGGCTTCCAATTGCGCCGCGACCAAGGCCGGCGCCTCCTCCAGGCTGGCCGAAAACAGCTGCGCGACTTTCGAGAGCGCATCGTAATCGGCCCTAGACTGGCGCACGGCACGCCCGCCGCACAGAAACTCGACCCGCACCGCCTGCCGCACTTTTTCGAGCTTGCGAATCAGGATCGGCCCGATCTCACCGGTAGCGCGCACGTGCGTACCACCGCAGGCGCTGCGGTCGAGGCCCTCGATCACCACAATCCGCAACTCGCCTTCCCGCGCCGAAGTTTTGCGCAAGCCCTGCACTTCGCCCGCCTCTTGAAATTCGAAAGCGACGGGCCGGTTCTCAAACACGATGGCGTTGGCGCGTTGCTCGGCATCGCGGATGGTTTGGTCACCCACCGACGCGGTTGCGAGATCGATGGTGGAACTTTCCGAGCCGAGGTGAAAGCTGACGGTGTGCAGTCCGAAGTGCTCGGAGAACACGGCCGAGAGCAGGTGTTGGCCGGTATGCTGCTGCATATGATCGAAGCGGCGATTCCAATCGATCGCGCAATCGACAGCGGTATCGGTCAAGGGCCCCGCCAGCCGATGGGCAATCGAGTCGCCTTCGTCGACCACATCCACCACAGCCACACCACCGATGGACCCG
>DATJAK010000317.1:0-11124 GCA_035516375.1 Bryobacteraceae bacterium | reverse complement strand
TTCCGGTTGATCTGCGTCTTCAAACTGAACCCGCCGCGGTTGTTGCCCCACGGATCTTTCACATTCCCGCCGTGCTCCACATCGAGCGTGATCGACTTCTTTACGCCCCGCAGGGTCAGGTCGCCCGTCACTTTGAACCGGTCTTTGCCGGCAGCTTCGACGCGCGTGCTCTTGAAGGTGATTTCGGGGTGCTCCGCCACGTTGAAGAAATCCGCGCCCTTCAGGTGATTGTCGCGGTTGGCCTCATTGGTATCAACGGTAGCGGCGTCGATGTGTACGTCCACCTTGGAATTGGCTGGTGTCGCTTCGTCCAGCTGGATGGTCCCGCCCAGCTTCGTGAATCGGCCGTGCACCTTCCCCACCACGAAATGCCGGATCGAAAAATGGATCCCGGAATGGACCGGATCGATTTGCCACGTTTCAGTTGCCACTTGTAGACTCCTTGTTTGGTCGAATCTTCGGACTGCTGTCCTGAGGGTCTATCATATCGGATACGCCAGATTTGTGGGGCAGACGGCCGTTTTGTGCCGTCTGCCGGGTTTGTTAGGAGGTCAATATGACGCGAGGGACAGCAGGAATCACGGCCATGGTCCTAAGCGCAGTGCCGGCCGCAGCCGCCGCTTCCTGCGAGAGCCTCGGTTCGATTTCTGTACCGCACGCCACCATCACACTGGCGCAGACGGTAGCTGCCGGGCAATTCGCGCCGCCGGCCGGCCGTGGGCCTGGTGGCGGGGGGCTGTTCCGATCGCTGCCGGCCTTTTGCCGGATCGCCGCCACTCTCAAGCCCGTGGCCGATTCCGAGATCCGCATTGAGGTCTGGATGCGCGCCTCCGGCTGGAATGGCAAACTCGAGTCCGTAGGAAACGGCGCCTGGGCCGGCACGATCAGCTATCCTGCCATGGCCACCGCCCTGGCGGCCGGCTATGCCACCACCAGCACCGATACCGGCCACACCGGCAACAACGTGACGTTTGTGGCCGGCCATCCCGAAAAGCTGGTCGACTTCGCGTACCGCTCCGTGCATGAGATGACCATCGCCGCTAAGGCCATCGCCACTTCGTTCTACGGCAACGGCCCCGCGCGTTCTTATTTCAACGGGTGCTCCACCGGCGGACGCCAGGCTCTGACCGAAGCGCAGCGCTTCCCGAACGACTACGACGGAATCGTGGCGGGCGCAGCCGCAAATTACCCGACGCACCTGCAGGGCGCCCAAGTGTGGACGGCGGCGGTATCGCACCAGGATGAAGCCGGCTACATCCCGCCCAGCAAATATCCGCTCATCCATAACGCCGTGCTCCAGGCTTGCGACGCGCTCGACGGCGTGAAAGACGGCGTGCTCGAAGATCCCACTCGCTGCCATTTCGAGCCATCGTCGCTGGCATGTAAAAGTGGCGACGGTAAACAGTGCCTCTCGATCGAGCAAGCCAAGGTCGCGCAACAGATCTACACCGGTCCCGTCAATCCGCGCACCGGGCAATCCGTGTTTCCCGGACTCGAGCCAGGCAGCGAAATGGGATGGGCCACGCTCTCCGGTCCTGGGCCGATGTCGCTCGCCAGCGAGACGTATGCGTATCTCGTGTATCAGGACCCGAACTGGGATTACCGGAAGTTCGACCCCGATCGCGACATCGCCAACGCCGAGAAGGTGATCGGCAAAACCATGGATGCCATCGATCCCAACCTGCGGCCGTTCTTCAGCCATCGCGGAAAACTGCTCATGTACCACGGCTGGGCCGACCCCGGAATTCCGCCGCTCAACAGTGTCCACTACTACACGAGCGTGGTCGACACATTGGGCGGAGTTTCCAAGGCCGGCGATTCGATCCGCTTGTTCATGGTTCCCGGAATGGGCCATTGCCGCGGCGGCGATGGCACCGATACGTTCGACGCCGTCGCCGCGCTCGATCAGTGGGTCACTGCCGGGCACGCGCCCGATCGGATTGAGGCATCGCACAGCACCATAGGCGAAATCGACAAGACGCGCCCGCTCTGTCCGTATCCGCAGGTCGCAGCCTACAAGGGCGCTGGCGACACCAACGACGCGGCGAACTTCGTTTGCCGGCGCCCGTAAGTACGATTCGATACGGGAACACCCCTCATATCTCCCGGCAATTGCCGCCGCCCTCGGCCGCGATGTTTTCGCGGGAAACGTTGTGAAATTTCACCCGTTTGTAACCCAGGGTTTGCGGCATGATGTTAATCAGATACTATGAGGAGTTTCGTAACAAGATCGGCCTGTTTTGTTTTGGTGGTTTTGGGAGCCTCTCAGGCGGTCGCGCAGCCGCCGCGGCCCGTGCGTGCGCCGCACGTCATCGTGATCGGGCTGGATGGTTTGAGCGTAGATGGCGTCAATAAAGCATCGTCTCCCCACCTACACGACTTGATGGCTCACGGAGCCTGGACCCTCGAAGCTCGCGGCGTGATGCCCACGCTCAGCAGTCCCAACTGGGAATCGGCCATCGGAGGCGCTCCCCCGGAACAGCACGGCATCACGTCGAACGGCTACTTCCGCCGGCTCGTGGAATTTGAGCCCGCCTGCCACGATGCCGATGGCAAGTACCCCACCATTTTCGGCGTGCTGCGCGAGCAGAATGCTGGCAGCCGGATTGCCATCTTTCACGAATGGGGCGGGTTTGCGGAACTAGTCGAGCGCGGCGCGCCGGATGTGATGCGGCATGTATCGGGCACTGCCCGCACGGTCGAAGCCGCGATGGAATACTGGCAGGAGTATCGTCCCACACTGCTCTTCATCCACCTCGATAACATCGACCACGCCGGGCACGAAACAAACTGGCTGACCAGTACGTATTACCAGGCAGTGACGGAAGCCGATGGCTACGTTGGAAAGATCCTGGACATGCTCGACCGCGAGTCCGCGTGGGATACAACGTACGTTTTGGTCACCTCCGATCATGGCGGCACGCGCCACGGCCACGGAAAAAATTCTCTGGCGGAGATCCAGATCCCGTGGATTCTGGCGGGCCCGGGTGTCGTCCCCGGCCGCATCACCGCTCCCGTGAATACCTACGACACGGCCGCGACCCTGGCCTGGATCTTCCATCTGGAAACGCCTTCCTGCTGGACGGGGCGCCCCGTGAAAGCAGCATTTCAGTCCTCCCTCCTTCTGGCTGGGGCGGGGCAATGAATGGCAGCCCAACCCTCGATCTGATCTATATCGATTCCGGCGGCGGCCATCGAGCCGCGGCACGCGCGCTCGAAGCGGCGATCCAGGAACAGCAGCGGCCCTGGAATCTGCGCCTCGCCTGCGTGCAGGACCTGCTCGATTCCATCGACTTCATCCGCAAAACCACCGGCATTCCCTTTCAAGAGGTCTACAACATCATGCTGCGGCGCGGTTGGACCATGGGCACCGCGCAGATCATACCGGCTATGCACCTGGTGATCCGCATGCTGCACCGCCAGCAAGTGGAAGTGCTCGAGCGGCACTGGCGCAGCCACCCGGCTGACATGGTGGTGTCGCTGATCCCGCACTACAACCGGGCTCTGCGCGAGGCCTTCGCCGCGGCTTGCCCGGGGCGGCCGTTCGTCACCATCCTCACCGATATCGCGGACTACCCGCCGCACTTCTGGATCGAGCGCCAGGATCAATACGTCGTGTGCGGATCGGAGCGCGCCCTGCAGCAGGCGCGCGAATTGGGTTTGCCGGCCGAGCGAATTCTGCCGGTCTCGGGAATGATCCTGCACCCTAGGTTTTATGCGGCGCCGTCCGTGGACACGGCCCAAGCCCGTGAGCGCCTGGGATTGCGGCCCGATCTCCCAACCGGCCTGGTCATGTTCGGAGGCGAAGGCTCGTTCGATACGGTCAAAGTCGCGCGTGCGCTCAATCGGCCCGGATCCGGTGTGCAACTCATTCTGCTCTGCGGACGCCACGAAGAATCGGCGCGATTGGTGCGCCAGATGGCGCCCGAGATCCCCATGTTCATCGAAGGCTTCACGCGCGAGGTTCCGTACTACATGGCGCTCGCCGATTTCTATATCGGTAAACCCGGACCCGGCAGCATCAGCGAAGCGCTTGCCATGAAGCTTCCCGTGATCTTGGAGCGCAACATCCGCACCCTGGCGCACGAGCGCTACAACGCCGATTGGATATTGGAACGCGAAGTCGGACTGGTCGTAAGCAACTACGATCAAGTGGGCCACGCGGTTGCGGAACTGCTCGATCCGGAGCGGTATGCGCGCTTTCGGGCGAACGCCGCCGCGTACCGGAATCGCGCGGTCTACGAAGTCGTGGACTGGCTCGACCGCATCCTATTGCACCAACCGGAACCCGCCGCCGAGTTAGCGCCGCGGCGGAAGCGGCCGATGCACCACAAGAGATTGCCGGGTCTTAGCCGCTTTGCGCGCCGGTAAGGCCGGACGCCAGCGCCCGCGACTGCGCAATCGCGCGCTACACTCCCGCTCCGGCGCCTTTAGCCAGTTGCGACATTCTGTAACAGGTTCACCTTTCCACTCGCGATCTTGGAGGGCACTCCTGTCGAGCACTTGTTCCCTCTGCTCCCTCTGCGCGCCAACCTGGAGCGCCCACATGGCCTCAAGCTACGCGCGTCGTCCTGCCATCTTTAGATTTTCTCTGCGTCTCTGCGTCTCGGCGGTGAATCCATGCCCCGCTACTACCCACCCTGCGCGTCGATGACGCCGGTTCCCGCCATCTCCTCGATTTTGGAGCCGTGGCCGTCGATGCGTTGCGCCAGCGTCGCCCGCATGTTCACCTGGTCTTCGGTCGCGGTGTGCGACAGGCACAGCTCCCGCGCTACGCCGTGCGCGACATCCATGGTGCCGGCGTGACCACCCATATCGTAAGTGCGCAGGCTGCCGTGCGCGATCACTTCGGCCACCGCGTTTTCAATTCGGTTGGCGATCACGGTTTCGCCCAGCCACCCCGCCATCATCTGCGCTGCCAGGATGGCGGCGATCGGGTTCACCTTGTTCATCCCCGCGTACTTGGGCGCGGAGCCGTGAGTCGGCTCGAACACCGCGTAGCGCGCGCCGAGATTGCCGCTATAGGCGAAACCCATCCCACCCACCAACTGCGCGCACAGGTCCGACAGAATGTCGCCGAACAGATTGGTGGTCACGATCACGTCGTAGTTTTCCGGATTCTTCACCAGCCACATGGCCATCGCGTCCACGTTGGCGGTCTCGAACGGAATCTCTGGATGGCGCGCCGCCACTTGTTGCGCCACTTCCAAAAAGAGGCCGCAAGTGGCCCGCAGCACGTTGGCCTTGTGGACGGCCGTCACCTTCCTCCGCCGGTGCCTCACGGCGAATTGAAACGCGGCCTCCACGATCCGCTGCGAAGCCTCGCGCGTAACGCTGCGCAATGAGATCGCGGCATCGCGCGGGATGCGCTCCATGCCCGGCTCCAGCCGGAAACTCTCGGGAACCTCGGGAAACTCCACCCCGATGTACATGCCCTCGGTGTTCTCGCGGAACACCACCAGGTCGATGTTGTCGCGGTAGTTGAGCGGGTTCCCGCGAAACGCGCGGCACGGCCGCATGCACACATAGAGGTCGAGCATCTGCCGCATGCGAATGATGGGGCTGCGGTACCGCAGGCCTTGACCCCGCAAGTTCGGCGCCAGTTCGCGGGCGGCATCCGGCCCCGGCTTGGACGTGATCGCGCCGAAGAACGCGCAATCCGTTTTCTTCAACAGATCGAGCGTGCGCCGGGGCAGGGCATCGCCTTCTTTGCACCAGAATTCCCACCCGATGTCGCCTTCCAGATAGTCGGCCTCAAAACCGGCCGCATCGAGTACCGTACGCGCAGCGGCGCACACGTCTGGTCCAATGCCGTCTCCCGGCAGCCAGGCGATTCGATGTCTCGACATGCAACCTCCCCGGAAAATATATCTTCGCGATCAAGCCGCGTACTTGCGCTTCAAATAGGGAACCAGCCCTCCGGCGGCAATCAGCTCAACCGCACGCGGATCGAGCGCCGCCGCCCGGATCAACCGGTCTTGGGTGATGTTCCGAATCTGTCCACCAATGAAATCGATTTCCAATTCATCGCCGGCCACACACGCGGATGCGGCCTCGGCGGAGACCACCGCGGGCAGCCCGAGGTTGATCGCGTTGCGAAAGAAGATCCGCCCGAACGAACCGGCCACCACCGCCCCCACCCCGGCGAATTTCAACGCTGCCGCAGCCTGCTCGCGGCTCGATCCGCCGCCGAAGTTGCGGGCCGCGACGAGGATCTCGCCTGGCTGGATCGCCGGGCGAATTTCGGGGTAGACCAGCTCGAACAGATGCTCGGCCGTCTTCTCGCGGTCGGTGATATTCAAATAGCGGCCCGGATAGATCACGTCGGTATCGATGTTGTCGCCCAGCACCACGCGCACACGTCCCCGCAGCTTCAGAATTCCGCCAGACATGGTTCCATCTCCTTCACGATCGATTCCGGATGCGCCAGCTTGCCGGCCACGGCGGAGGCAGCTACCACCGCGGGGCTGGCCAAATACACCAGCGAGTCTTTGCTGCCCATACGGCCCAGGAAGTTGCGATTGGTGGAAGAGACGCACGTCTCACCCGCCGCGAGGATGCCCTGGTGCACCCCCACGCATGGCCCGCAGCCGGGCGGATTGATGATGGCGCCGGCCGCGACCAGCGTCTCCAGAAATCCGAGGCGCATCGCCTCCCGATAGATGTGCTGCGATGCGGGAATCACGATGAGGCGCGTCCGCGGATGAACCGTGTGCCCAGCCAGCACCTGAGACGCTACCGCCAGGTCCTCCAGCCGCCCGTTGGTGCAGGAGCCGAGCACGGCCTGGTCGACCGGCACATCGCCCAGGGCCGACAGTGGTTGGACGTGATCGACCGCGTGCGGACACGCGATCTGCGGCTCGCGCAGTTCCGTGCCGGCATCCAGGCGGATGGTCCGCTCGTACACGGCGCCGGCGTCGGGCCCGAGCATCTTCAGTTTCTCCGGCACGCGCGGCCGCAGGTAGTCCAGAAGAACTTCATCCACCGGAGTGAACGCCACCTTGGCGCCCATTTCCATGGATAAATTGGTCAGCACCATGCGCGAGGCCACGGTCATACGCCGAATCGCAGGCCCATCGAATTCCACCGCGCGGTAGTCGGCGCCGGTCGCTCCCACCATTCCAACGATGTAGAGGATCAAATCTTTGGCGGAAATCCACGGACCGAATTCTCCCTCCACCTCGATGCGCAACGTGGAAGGCACCTTGAACCAGAGCTTGCCTTCGGTCCAGACGCCGGCCATTTCGGTAGCGCCGATGCCCACGGAGAACGCGCCGAACGCGCCGTGTGTGGTCATGTGCGAATCGGTGCCCACCACCACCATGCCCGGCCGCACGTGCCCCTGCTCCGCCAGCACCTGGTGGCAGATGCCGCCGCGGCCCACGTCGTAGAACGCATCGATGCCTTGCGCGGCCACGAACTCGCGGATGGCCTTGTGGGTGGTCGCGGTCTTCTCCGATTCGGCGGGCACGCGGTGGTCGAAGATGATGACGATCTTCGACGGGTCCCAGACGCGAGCCACGCCGATTTCGAGAAAGCTCTTACGCACCAGGTCGGCATTCTCGTGGCTCATGGCCAGGTCGATGTCCGCGACGACAATCTCATCCGGCGTGACCGACGCACGCCCGGCGGCGCGCGCCAGAATTTTTTCGGCTAGGGTCATCGCTCCACCTCAGCCAGCGCCGGTAGGTACGCGTGTTCCATCGCCCGATACTCCGGCAGACCCACAAAGTTGGTGTACTCCCGGAAGCCCGTAAGCCGGTACGATTCGCCCTCCAGAAGGCCGGTCGGCGACTGGCCAAGCGCCGTGAAGAATTCGCGGAGCGCTTTGTGCATCACCAGGATCGACGCCACTGGGATGCTCACGCGCGCCACGCCGATCGCGGCTAACTCGGGTACGGGAATCAGCTCGGTCTTCACTCCCGTCACCCCGTCCATCAGGTTCACCGAAAGCAATCCCTGCACGTCGCGCACGGCCCGTTGGATGTCCGCCCGCGTGCCAATGCCATCGATGAATGCCATGTCAGCTCCCGCATCGAGATACAAGTTGCAGCGGAAAATCGCTTCATGCAGCCCGTGCACCGCGAACGCGTCGGTTCGCGCATTGATCACGATGTCCTTCCCCAACCGGCGCCGCACATCCACCATGGCCCGCACTTTGCCCGCCATCTCCTCGGCCGGAATCACCTGCTTGCCTTCCATGTGGCCGCAGCGCTTCGGGAAAACCTGATCTTCGATGTTGACGCCGGCTGCGTCCATCGCCAGTAGCGTCTCGGTAATAGCCGCGGCATTCATCGCATTCCCGCCGCCCGTATCGATATCGGCCATTACGGGAATTTTCACCGCGCGCGCGATGCGCGCAGTAGCGTCGAGGATGTCCTTCATCTCCACCAGGCCGACGTCCGGCTTGCCGAGCAGACTGCCTGCCAGGCCGAAGCCGCTAACCTGAACGGCTTCGAAACCAGCGCTCTCGATGATTTGGGCGCTCAGCGCATCGTGGCATCCAGGCACCACCAGGGCCTTCCGGCGCTCCAGGGCGTTCCGCAGTTGAGTGGCTCTGTCGATCACAGCATCCTCCTACGCGACCCGCGCGCCCTTCGGTTTCGCTTCGGCCTTGGATCGGTCCAGGTATTTCATGCTCTCGACATCGATCCGGATCGTGTCGCCCGTTTTGATGAACTGCGGCACCATGACTTCCACCCCATTGGCCAGCTTTGCGGGCTTGAACGTGGTGGTCTGCTGTTGATGCGCGGCCGGAGCCGTTTCGGCCACACGCACCTCCAGCACGCTGGGCAGCAGGATCCCTACCGCGCGAT
Organism: Bryobacteraceae bacterium; assembly: GCA_035516375.1. Classification (GTDB taxonomy): domain Bacteria; phylum Acidobacteriota; class Terriglobia; order Bryobacterales; family Bryobacteraceae; genus PSRJ01. The sequence continues at coordinate 2,308 of DATJAK010000317.1, read as the reverse complement.
CGTTTACGAATTCCACCGCGACCGTCATGCCAGGCTCCAGCAGGTTTGCGTGCGGGCCGCCGAGCGCCTCGGGAACTTCGGTCTGGTCGAACGTCTGTGGGTCCATGAAGCAGTAATATCCGCGGTTGTTGTAGAGATACTCCAGGCTCTGCTTATCCAGCCGGATCTCTTCGAATTTCAGATCCGCGCGGAAACTGTGCTCCCACAGCGTGCGCGTTTCCAGGTTTTGCAGGCGGACGTGAGTAACGCCGCCCATCTGGCCCTGGCCCGGATGGTATTCCGCGGCGAGAATTTTGTAGTTTTGCCCCTGGTGACAGATCGCCATGCCAGGGCGCAACTGCGATGCGATGACCATCGTGCTCCTCTCTCGGGTGGCCAGGTTTCCGCCACCATCCTCATTCTAGCTACGATTTTAGGGTCTGTAAATCCTATACGTACAGGCGAGGTTATCGCGGGCGGCGGTACCGGCCGTGCCGCTAGTTGAGTGTCCCAGTCATTTCGATATCGGTCCAGGAAAGACACAGCCAAGTGGGGTCAGCCCTTCCCGGGCTGCCGCCGGGGTTCTGCCCGGCGTGTGCGGGCGTGGCGGACTCGCGCCGCTTAGAAGAGCGGCGGCACGGGCGAAGCTCTGACCCCACGGTGCTATCGAAATCACCGGGACAGCCTGCTACGTCAGGTTAGCGGCGGCCGCCACGGCTTGCTCGGCCACGCACACGGTGTGGCGCAGAATGCGCTCGTAGTGTTTGCAGACGATCAGCAGGGTGGCGTAGGGAGTGCCGTCCACCGGCGATGCCAGCAGCGTCGTGAGCTTGTCGTAGAGCGTCTGGCATTCGGCGCGGATCGACGCCTCTAGCGGACGGACCGAAACCGGCTGCCCGCTTGTGCCGCGCCAGCCGTCAATGGCGCTCGATAGCGTGTCGCGAATCCGCGCGCCCAGGTCGGAAAGCTGGTTCATGATCAGCAACGGCGGCCGGTGCGTGATCGAGCCGCTCAGGGTGACGATCTCGTATGCGTAGTCGCCCACCAGTTCCAGATCCACAATCGCATCCAGCGCGCCCGTGATGAGCCGCGCATCGCGCGCCACCGGCGCTTGCAGTGTAATCAAACTGAAACATTGGTCGTGGATCAGCCGATGTTGATGGTCGGTTTGCGCCTCCAGTTCACTGGCGCGCGCCGTCACATCGGCGCTGCCCGAAATCGAACGGGCGGCTTCCGTCAGCAGTTCGATCGTGGTGTCACCCATGCGGACGAGGTTCTCCCGAACCGAATCCAGCTCTCTCAAATAATTCTGTCTCGTCATTGTGGGGAAACTGCATTATCGCCGAAGTGGCGGCGGCTTGGGAACCTCTGCGGGCACTCTATTCCTTCGGATTTAGTACGGACTAACCTATAGTACGCAGCCGGCGGCCTTGGCGCGCGGGCACGGAGCGCATATGATGAGCTTGGATGAACAAGCGGCAACTCCTCTCGCTGGCTTTCCTGTTGGGGCCGATTACCGCACTCGGCGCGACCCCGGTGGGCCAGCTCAGTCAATTCCGTGCGGACTCCTCGCTCGTGCTGGTCGGCGCCACCGTGGAAGACACGCATGACCGGCCTGTCCGCGGGCTCACACGCCAGGACTTCCGCTTGTTCTCGGACAAGGTTGAGCAGACCATTCGCTACTTCGGAGAAGAAGACGTTCCGCTCTCACTGGCGGTGGTCTTCGACACCAGCGGCAGCATGTCCGGCAAGCTGGATAGCATGCGCGGCGCGCTGGCCGCAGTGCTCGGAACGGCCAACCCGGAAGACGAATTCTCGCTGATCACGTTCGCCGACCATCCCCAAATCGCCGTGCCCTGGACGCGCGACGCGGGCCAGGTGCAGAACCATGTTCTGGCCAAACCGGCGCACGGCCGAACGGCTCTGTTGGATGCCATCGCCCTAGGCTTGCAGCTGATCCGGCAGGCGCACAATCCGCGGCGCGCCATCGTGGTCTTCTCCGATGGCGGCGACAACTACAGCCGTTTTTCCGAGCGTGCGTTGGCGCGCCAACTCGAGGAAACCGATGTTCAGCTCTATGCCATCGATACGTCGGACTTTCTGATGCCCCCCGCCAATTCGTACGCGGAAAGCGCCTATGAGCCACCCCAGACCAATTTGCTTTCGTCACTCTGCGACGGCGCCGCCGGTCAGTATTTCCAAATCAGCAACGCGCGCGATCCGGAGCGGATCGCAGAACAGATCAGCCTCGAACTCCGCTCTCAATACGTGCTCGGCTTCTCTCCTTCCACACTGGCCGGCGACGGAAAGTTTCACCGCCTCCAGTTGA